>DASWDK010000183.1:0-5539 GCA_036395335.1 Thermoanaerobaculia bacterium | reverse complement strand
TGCGCTCGGGCACCAGCTGCCCCCGGACCTTCGAGCCCAGCAGTTGCGCGTATTTCGACGTGATCCAGCCGACATCCGCCTCGGACGTGATCGGCTTCGGGCTCGGGTTCCGGAACGAGTCCCCTTCGAAAAACCACTTGCCGTCGTTCGAAACGAACACGACCGCGTCGGCCTTCAAGTTTTCAAACCGGCCGGTGCGCTGGATTCGCCACGCCGTGAAGCCGGGCAGCTTCAGGTCCGACTTCCCGACGGTGATCTTCGTGTCGGGATCGTACGCAAGGTAGAGCGCCGCGTACTCGACGAGCCGTTTCTCGACACCGCCGGCCGCGGCGGGCGCCCTGACCGGAGCGGCTGCCCGCCCGGGCGCCCGTTTCGGCTTCGCCGGAGCGAGCCCGGCCAGTGAGAGAGCCGCGAGAAGCATGGCGGCCGCATTTCGTTTTCTCATTCGGTCAATTCTCTCCCGTTCTCGAGATACCGCGGCGGACGATGGTCAGCGAACGGACGACGGCCGGCTGATCCGGCTTCCGCTTCAGCGACCGCTCGAAGAGCGCGACCGCCTCCCGCCGCCGCCCCAGGCACGTCTGGAACAGCCCGAGCGCGTTCAGCGTGTCCGGTTCCTCCGTCTTCGACTCGAACCGGGAAAGAGCCTCCCAAGCTCCCGGGCAGTCCCTCCACTTCTGGAACCTCAAGAGGGCGAGCTCGCGAGCGAACAGCTCGTTGTCCGGAAAGCGCTGGACGGCCTTCTCGAGGAGCGAGCGCGTGGCGGCCGGCTTCCCTTTGTGCTCGTACTCGCCGACCCAGTCGGCGATCGTCCGCTCCGGCTCCGCATGACCCGCATCGAGCGAGCGCAGCAGCCACTCCTCCGCCTTCACGTCTTCGCCCTTCATGCGATAGAGCACGGCGAGGTTGAAAATCGGAGACGCGTAGTTCGGATGCAGTTCGAGCGCCTTCTGGAGCGCGGGCTCGGCCGCGCGGAGGTCGCCGACGGTCTCGCGCAGATAGACTCCGAGGTTGTTCCAGGCGCCTTCGGTCATTCCGGGCCGGTCTCCTCCGCCCGGAGCGACCGGCCGACTTTCCCCTCCGGTCAGATACCCGAGGGCGCGCAACTTCTTCGCGTATTCGCTCGCCTGCTCGGCGGTAATGGATTCCGCGGCCACTCGCCGAACGGTCACCGTCGAGAAGACGTCCTTCTTCGGAAGAGGGCGGATACCGTCGAAGGCGGCGGTCAGCGGCCTCCCGGTCATCCGTCGGTCCGCGGGGAGACCGATCAGAGAGAGCACGGTCGGAGCGACGTCGAAGACTGAAGCTTTCGCGCGGGCCTTCGACGGGCGGACGCGCGCCCCCCATGCTGCAAACACGCCGCTCAGACGGTGCCAGTACGCCGCAGTAGCCCAGTTCAGGGACGAGCGCGCGCAGGTCCGGTCCGCCCCCCACTTGAAGCCGTGATCGGAGTGGACGATGAGCGTCGCGCCGTCCTCCTTCGCGCGCCGCATCCATTGTCCCAGCATCTTGTCGACGACGCCGTAGTACACGTCGACCGCCCGGTGGTACCGGTTGAAATCCTCTTGGCTGGTGCAATCGAGCCGCGGCGGGGAGTACGGGGCAAAAACATGACCGATCTCGTCGGTGCCCTCGAGATAGAGCGTCATCAGCTCGGGCCGGTTCCGGTCGTAGAGCTCGCGGGCGATGTGATGGTTGACCCGCGTCGCGCCGAGGATCCGGGCAAGCGCGACGACCGGATTCTCCATGCCGGCGCCGCTCGCGCGCGCCGCGGAGATGTCCGCCGGAGGAACGTCGACGAACCTCGAGAGCTCGGCGTCGGAGACGGCGCCGTCGCGCGCGACGATCTGCTCGACTCCGGGCGCGAGCGTCGCCGGATACGCGACGCCGGCGCGCGGGAGATCGCCGAAGAGAAGCGGGCTCGCCCGGTCCGAGACGAAGAATCCGTTGACCTCCTCGGCGGGATGGGTCGCCCACCATCCGACGACCCCGACCTTCTTTCCCGCCGCCGAGGCGATGTTCCACACGGCGGGGACGGCGCGGGAGAGGCCCGACACGGGCAGCTTCGCGCCGGTCTTCGGATCCGTCTCCTGGAAATCGAGGACGCGGTGGACGTCGGGTCCCACGCCGGTCGCTGCCGTCGTCCAGACGATCGGCGAGAGAACCGGGTAGAAGCTCGCGAGATCCGACGTGAATCCTTCCGACGCGAGACGTGCCCAGTTGGACATCTTGCCTTCGCGCGAAAGACGGTCGACGATCTCCCAATCCAGACCGTCGAGACCGAGCCAGATTACGTGCGCCGATCCGCCGGCTGGACGCGGAGAGCGGGCGGCGTCATCGGCGTCCTCGACCGGCGCCGCCGCGACCGGGAGCGTGCCGCTCGCACGTGAAGCCGCCGCGGACGACGTCGCCGTCTGCTCGCTCTTGCGGCAGGCGGCGGCGGAGAGGACGAGCGCGATTGCGCAGAAGAACCGGGCGCGGCTCGGACGCATCGTCAAGACGGAAAGGCTATCGGACCGCCGGCTTCGACGAGGCGGCCGCCTTCGGCGCCGGTAACAGCTTGTCGCGCAGGTAAGCCTCGAGGAGCTCCTTCTCCCCCGAAACGAAGTTACCCTCGTGGAAGAACGAAGGGGTTCCCGACAGGCCGAGCCGCATCGCAAGACGGATGTCGCGGACGACCCGTTCCCGCGCGCGACCGCCTGCAAGCTCGCTCTCGAACTTCTCCTTCGCTCCCGCGGCTTCGGCGATGTCCGACGCGATCTGCCGCGCCGCCGCGGCCGTCATCCCTTCGCGGGAGAAAAGCGTATCTTCGTACTTCGGATAGAGCGCCGGGTCGACCGCAGCGAGCGCAGCCGCGTATTCCGCGGCCGGGAAGGCCCAGTTGTGGACCTTGCTGAGTGGAAAGAGACGCACGTCGACCGCTCCCCCCTTCTCCGCCACGATCTTCTTGACCTCCGGAGCGCGCACGCGACATCGCTCGCACTGAAAGTCCAGGAACTCCGTGACGTAGAAGTCGCCCCTTGCGGGACGGATCGCCTGGCTCTCGCTCATCAGGCGCCGGCGGACGGACTGCGCATCGGCCGACAATGGCTGGAACTCCCCGATCAAGAGCGAGGCCCCGTCGTCCGAGACGAACCCCGGAATCGCGACGAGGGCGTTCTCCGTTTGCCGGATCGTGATCGTGATCGGCTTCAACGGGCCGCGTGCGCCCTCCTCGATCTTCACTTTGACCGAAAGCCCATACGCCTCGGTGAGTGACCCCTCGATTGGCGGCAGGTCGCCGGCGGGATCGAACGGACGCTTCGCCATACGGCGCGCGAGATCGTGGAAAACCTCGCCGACGAACACCTCGTCCTTTGCGTGGTCGACGAGCGCGACGTTCGATTCCCGGTGGAGCTTCGAGTCGCAAAAACGATTGACCCGATAGGTTTCGAAGCCCGCGATCTCGACCTCGCGGCTGTTCCTCACCTGAATGGCCGTGTTCGGATACCAGGAATACCAGCCGCCGAAGAAGTGGATCAGGCGGTCGCGCGTCTCTTCGTCGGCGTGGGCGGCGGAGGCCGCGGCGAGCGACAAAACGGCCGCCAGGAGAGCGGTTTTTCGCACGGCGCGAACGTTAACACGCAGCTCCGGCAGCAGATTTCCGCCGTGGGGCCGGCGCTCCGCGACGTGCGGCCGCGCCTCGTTCGGCTACGCCGCGGCCTGCCTCAGGCGCGCCTTCGCCTTCTCCAGAGTGTCCAAGACCTGGGTTTCCCGCTGGAGGACGTTCTCGCCGTAACCCTTCTTGGTCACGAACTCGAAATCCACTTGAAGGTATGGGATCCCTCTCGGGAGAAGCTCGTGCCGATAATGCCAGACCTCGCGCCAGTTGGATGCGGCATCGTTGGTTTTCGATCCCGGCCCCGTGACCCGGTCGATTCGCGCGGCGCGCTGGGACGTTGTACCTCCGGGTAACGACGCAGCCTTGACGTCCGAGGGGCGATACTGGAAGAGCGCCGAAGAATCCGTCGCGTCCTCCCCAGAGGTGAGAGGCTTTCGCCCGACATAGGTCGGCGGGCCGAGTAAGATGAACACCATTCCCCGGTCCGTCTGACTTCCCCTCGTTTCCCCCTGTGCGAAGCGCGTGTCGGCGAACGCAACTCGCTTCTCGAACTCGTCGCGGAATTCGTTTTCATTCGTCTCCGGCTTCGGATCTCGCGCCTTCCAGAACGCAGTCACGAACTCGGAGCGCGCGACGGAATCCAGGAGCCGCGAGAAGGCGCGTTTCTCGTCCGGGGTCATGAGGAATCGGACTGGCCCTTCGGCCCAGTCTTCTCCAAGCCCGTCGTTACTGCGGAGCGGCTTGGGAAACGCGATATAGGCGAGAGTGAGCGAGCCTTTCTCCTCCGGCTGGTTTTCAACGTGTGCCAGGCTCTTTCGCGCTTCTTCGAAGGCGGCGATGATCTTCTTCGAGTAGATCGCGGGATCGAGAGCCGCATTCGGATGGGACGCGAGATACGTCTCGAAGCGCGAGCGCGCCTCCGCGCTCTTCCCCAGGGCGGCATAACACGCCCCCTCGTAGAAAACGACGGCTGGTTCCAGAGTGGGACGAAGCTCCTCCGAGCCGGGCTTCCGGCTTTCCGCCTCCAGCTGGGAAAGGGTCTGCAAAGCTTTGTCGTAAGACCCGAGTCGAAACTCTTCCTTCGCCCGCAAAAAAAGCTGGTTGAGAGACGGTTCGCCGGCGGCCAGGGCGAGAAAGATCGCGAGAACGGGAGAAGAGAGAGCGAGCGGCATGCCGGGCATCCTGATTTTGGTCCCTCGTGATTTTATCGAAACAGAACGCCCCCCAAGAGAAAAAAAGAGGGAGGGCTGGGCGCCCTCCCTCTTTCAAGAGGTATCAGAACGAGAGTTTCAGGCCCACCCGGACTTCCCGGGGCGACTGTCGCAACTGGGGAGCGCCCCAGTTGTCCTGGGGCAACGGATCTCCAAGCTGCAACGTCCCGAGGCGGTCGAAGTTCTTCTGGCTGTATTCCGGGGTGTTGGCCGGCGTGCAGCCGGCGGCGTTCTCGCAGAACGTGCCATCCGGGTTGAAGCGCTCGTCGATCTTTATGACCCCCTGCCGGTTCAACACGTTGAAAACGTAGATCGCCGGCGTGATCGAAACCGGACCGACTTTGACGGAGTAGCTGAGCGAAAGGTTCGCTTCGTACTCGAAAGGCAGCCGGGCGCCGGAATAAATGGCGCCGTCCTCTCCCCGCTGCACGAGGTGGAGCAGATCGGGATAGAAGCTGTTGTAGTAGCCGGCGCGAGAAACCGGCGCGCCGCTCCGCAAGTAGGTGCCGAACCCTACGCTCAGACCGAAGGGCGCCGTGTAGAGCGCATCGAGCCGAAGCTGGTGCGGTCGATCCAGGAAGAGTCGGCCGTCGGCGTTCCTCAAGAAGAGCGGGTAGTCGTAGTCGGCGTTGATGCCGGGATCGGTCTGGCCGGAGGCGACCCGGACTGCTCCGTCGTAGTTTCCTCTCAGCGTGGAATAGAGATAGGAGAACTGTACCCAGGCGTT
>DASWDK010000182.1:0-6056 GCA_036395335.1 Thermoanaerobaculia bacterium | reverse complement strand
GGACGTCCATCCCGGACTCGACCGGATCATCCGCCACTCCCTCGAAAAAAACCCGGAGGAGCGGTTTCAGTCCGCACGGGACCTGGCCTTCGACCTCGAGGCGCTCTCCGGAATCTCGACGCCGTCCGCAACGACGGTCGCGGCCGCGCGCGTTCGGCGCCGGAACATCGTCGCGCCGCTCGCGATCGTAGCGGGGGTCGCGGCCGCGCTCGCGCTCGGATTTGTCCTCGGCCGTCAGACCGGCGCGCATCCGCCGCCGTCGTTTAACCAGCTCACGTTCCGGCGTGGGCGGATCAACTCGGCTCGATTCACGCCCGATGGCCAGACAGTGCTTTACAGCGCCTCCTGGGAGGGAAAGCCCATCGAGATCTTCACGGCGCGACTCGGAAGTCCGGAGTCGCGGCCTCTCGGCTTCGCCGGTGCGGCAGTTCTTGCGATCTCCCGGTCGGGTGAAGTCGCCCTCTCACTCGCCAATCGGTACCTCCATGCATTTTCGCGGGCGGGGACACTCGCCCGTATGCCGATGGCCGGCGGCGCGGCTCCGCGGGAGGTTCTGGAAGACGTGCAGTGGGCCGATTGGTCTCCCGACGGTCAGGGGCTGGCGATCGTCCGCGAGGTCGAGGCCAAGGTCAGGCTTGAGTTTCCTATTGGAAGAGTCCTTTACGAGACCGACGGCTACGTCAGCGAGCCGCGGATCTCGCCGGATGGGAAGCTCGTCGCCTTTCTCGACCATCCCGTCCGGGGAGACGACGGAGGATCCGTCGCCGTCGTGGATCGGTCCGGTCGCAAGCGGACCGTCTCGGCAGCGTTCGCGTCCTCGGAAGGGCTCGTCTGGCGGCCCGACGGCCGGGAGATCTGGTTCACCGCCGCAGAGGTCGGCGTAAACCATTCGCTTCACGCGGTCGGGCTTTCCGGCAACCACCGGCTGCTCGCGAGTGTCACGGGTTCACTGACCGTTCGCGACGTCGCCCCCGACGGACGGGTCCTCATGTCGCAGGACAACCATCGACGCGGACTTCTTGCCCTCGTGCCCGGCGAAGAGAAGGAGCGCGACCTTTCCTGGCTCGACTATTCGATCGCTCGCGACGTTTCCCCCGACGGAAAGCTCATACTTTTCCACGAGAGCGGGGAGGGGGGAGGGCCCGGTTACTCGGTCTACGTGCGGAAAACGGACGGCTCGCCCGCCGTGCGGCTGGGCGAAGGAAATGCACACGCGCTTTCACCGGACGGCAAATGGGCCCTGACGATCCTCCGCAGCACGACCGATCCTCAAATCGTCATTTATCCGGTCGGCGCCGGGCAACCCCGGACGATCCCGCGTGCGGGAGTCCGCCCTCAGACTGCCGCCTGGCTCGCGGACGGGCATCGAATCATCTTGCAGGCGAACGAGCCAGGGCGGGGGAGTCGTCTCTACCTGCAGGAGCTGGCAAGCGGTGCGATCCACGCGCTCAGCCCCGAGGGCTACCGCGCTGCGGGCCGTCTCGCGGTATCTCCCGACGAGAAATCAGTTCCGGTCGTGGGACCCGACCGCAAGCCTTACCTCTATCCGCTTCAGGGCGGAGAGCCGATTGCGCTTGCCGGCGCGACCTTCGAGGATCGCTGGATCGGATGGACCCCGGACGGCCGGTTCCTCTTCCTCTATCGCGTCGGCGAGATTCCCGCGAAGGTCTACCGTCTCGAAGTTGCGAGCGGCCGGCGAGAGGTCTGGCGCGAGCTGATCCCCGCGGACTCGGCCGGCGTCGACTCTGTCGGACCGGTTCTCCTCGTCGGGGATGGACGCTCCTACGTTTACGGTTACTCGCGGACATTGTCCGACCTCTTCGTCGTCGACGGATTGAGGTAGGCGCGATTTATGGCCGTTCACGTTCCCGCCAACGTCATCGACGTCGGCAGGGAGCTCGTGATCGTCTGGGATGACGGCCGCGAGGACTATTTGCCGCTCGAGATGATGCGGCGCAACTGCCCCTGCGCGATGTGCCGCGGGGAGCGCGACCTCCTCGGAAACGTCTACCGTGGACCGAATCGGCCGCTGACAGAGAGGTCTTTTCAACTGATCTCCCACCGCCCGGTTGGCGCTTACGCGCTCCAGATCAAGTGGGCCGACGGCCACGACGACGGGATCTACTCTTATGAGACTCTGCGGGGGATGGGGGAGGAGACGAGGTAACTGGCGGAGAGGGAGGGATTCGAACCCTCGGTACCTTTTGGGCACACACGCTTTCCAAGCGTGCTCCTTAAGCCACTCGGACACCTCTCCGGGGCCGGAAATCGTACCTCAGCGCTCACTTTCCGTCGCCGACTAGAATGCTGTCGTTGAATCCTTATCGCTCCTCGAGGCGTCTTTCCCAGTGAAGCCCGACGGCAGCGCCGCGCAAGCGGAGCCGAGCGACCTCGATCTGGTTCGGGGAATCAAATCGGGCAATGAGGACGCATTCGAACAGATGGTCGAGCGCTATCACGCCCGGGTTTACTCCCTCTCCTACGGCGTCCTTCGCAACGCGGAAGACGCAGAGGAGTCGACCCAGGACACCTTCCTGACCCTCTACCGGAAGATCGGGACCTTCGACGAGTCGAAGAAGTTCTTTTCCTGGTTTTACCGCGTGGCCTTGAACCAGGCCTACAGCCGCGCCCGCCGCCGGCGTCCCGCGACCGCAGTCCCGATCGACGATTACTTGCCCCGGTTCTCTTCGGACGGGCACGTCGCGTCGCCGGAGCTTCCCGACTGGAGCGCCTCGATCGAGGACGGCGCGATCGCCCGCGAGCTCGCCGGGCGGGCGGGGGAGTTCATCGCCGATCTGCCCCCGGCGTACCGCGACGTGATCTGGATGTACGACGTGGAGGAGATGAGCACTTCGGACATCGCCGAGACGCTCGAGATCTCCATTCCGGCTCTCAAATCGAGGCTTCATCGTGCCCGGCTCTACGTCCGCCAGCGGCTGGCGGAAATCTCGCGGGCGCCCGCGCCGGAAGAGGTTTCCCGATGAGCGACCTGACCTGCAAAAGATTCATTCTCGAGTGTCTGATCGAATACGAGGACGGCACGATGCCGGCCGAGGAGCGCGCGCTCTTCGAACAGCACATGGAGCTCTGCCCGCCGTGCCTGCGCTTTCTGACGAGCTATCGAGCGACGGGCAGGACTTTGAAGCTCCTGAAGCCGGAAGAAATCCCATCCGATCTCGCCCAGTCCGTTCTTGCATTCGTCCGATCGCGCGCCGGCAGGAAAGCGTGATCGAAAACCGGCCGTTCACGACGACGGCGCTGGCCGGTCTCGTCTGGCTCGCTCTTTTTTCCCTCCTCTACACGTTCGGCGTAGAGATCGGGGTCTGGCCCGAATTCCCCCCCGGCGGTTTTCGCGACGTCGATCTCGTCGTCGGCTTCGCCGGCGCCGTCGCGCTTCTCGCAGCGCTCGCGCTCCCGAGCCCTCACGTCCGCCGATTCGGATAGAATCGCGCTCCGGCCGCCGGAGATGGGTTCGGGTCCTGTGCGACGGAAGCCTCTGAACCTCGTCAGGTCCGGAAGGAAGCAGCGATCAGGAGGCGCCCCCGTGCGCCGCAGGTCAACCTGAGCCCATCTTCGGCAGCCGCATTTAGTGAGCATGCACCTTTCTCTTCCGCGCAAATGGCGCCCACGGACCTTTCCGGACCTGATCGGTCAGGACTCCGTCGCGCGCACACTGACGAACGCCATCTCCGAGGGGAAGGTGGCACCCGCTTACCTTCTCACCGGCCCGCGCGGAGTCGGAAAGACGTCGACCGCGCGGCTCCTCGCGCGCTGTCTCAATTGCGATCGCGGCCCCACGGTCGAGCCGTGCGGGGAATGCGCCTCGTGCCGGGAAATCCTGGCCCGCGGGGACTCGCTCGACGTCCACGAGATGGACGGGGCGTCGAACCGAAAGATCGAGAACGCCCGCGAGCTGATCGAGACGGTCCGCTACGCCCCGCAACGCGACCGATTCCGCATCGCGATCATCGACGAAGTCCACATGCTGACCACCGAGGCGTTCAACGCTCTCCTGAAGACGCTCGAGGAGCCGCCGCCGCATTCGCGCTTCATCCTGGCTTCGACCGAGCTACACAAGATCCCCGCGACGATCGTCTCGCGCTGTCAGCGCTTCACGTTCCGGGCGTTGTCGGTCGCGGAAATCTCGCGGCACCTCGAGATGGTCGCGCGCGAGGAGGGCATCCGGGCGACGCCGGACGCGCTCGAAACGCTGGCCGCGGCCGCGGAGGGAAGCCTCCGCGACGCGCTCTCACTCCTCGACCAGGCGGCAACGCTCTCCGGAGGCAGCGTCGACGCGGCGACGTGCGCCGACATTCTCGCGCTCGTCGACCGCGAGCTCTTAGAAGCAGTGTACTCGGGGATCGCGTCGGGCGACCGCGCCGCCGCGGTGGCCGCGCTGTCGAAGCTGACGGAAGGTGGGGAGGATCCCCGGCACGTCCTGAAGGAATTCATCGCGCTTCTGCGACGCCTCTTGCTCCTTTCCGCGGGCGCGTCTCCCGACGTCCCGGAAGGCGACCGGGGGCGTCTTCTCACGCTCGCCCGCACCATGCCCTACGAGAACCTCCTTCGCGCGCTCTCTCTCGCCGTGGACGCGGACCAGTTGAGCCGCCGGTCCGAGGAAGGCGCCCTCGTTCTCCAGATGCTCGTCCTGCGCCTGGCGGAACTGCCGCGCTTGAAATCGATCGAGCAGACGCTCTCCGGTCTTCCTGCCCAAAGGTCCCCGGCGCCGCTGCCGCCTACCGTTGCCGAAAGCGGTCGCCCTCGGGAGGAAGGCCCGCGAATCCTCTCGCTGGTGCCGGTGAATCCCGAACCCGAGGAGCCGCCTCGGCCGGCGTCGGTCCGAAACGAGGAGAACCGGATCCGGCGGTTTGCGGAGCTCCTCGGCGCCCGCCGCCGCGTGACCGCGGCAAAAGTCAGTCTCGCGGAATCGAGCACCGTGGCGGGCGACGAGATCGTTCTTCGATTCGGCATCGACCGCGCCGCCGCAAAAGAGGCGCTCGACGACCCGTCGACGCGCAAGCTCCTGTCCGACGTCGCCACCGAGGCCTTCGGGCGGCCGATGCGGGTGCGTCTTCAGACCGGTCCTCCAGCCGACGGCGACCTGGGCAAGGCGGCCCAGGACGTCCCCCGATCCACGATTGCCCGGGAGCACGCCACGAGCCGGGCGGAGACGGACCCGGTGGTCCGGTCCGCGATGGATCTTTTCCGCGCCGAGCTGACCGAAGTGAAGGAGGAGGAGTGAACCTCGAGCTTCGTTCGACGTCATGAACATCGAGAAGATGATGCAGCAGGCCCAGGCGATGCAGAACAGGGTGCAGGCGGAGCTGCAGGCGATGCGCTTCGAGGGCTCGGCGGGGGGCGGGCTCGTCTCGATCGAGATGTCCGGAGAGAAGGAAGTCCTCTCCGTCCGAATCGATCCCTCGGCGGTCGATCCCGGCGACGTCGAAACGCTTCAGGATCTCGTGCTGGCCGGCCTGAGGGACGCGTCCCGGCAGGTGGAGGAAGCGGTGCGAAAGAAGACCTCGGCCATGCTGGGCGGCATGCTTCCGGGGATGCGCTAACCGCCGGCCTCTTTCGACTGCCTCGATCTCATGCGCCTCAAGGGTTTCGACCGACTCGTCTCGGAATTCCAGCGCCTGCCCGGGATCGGGGCAAAGAGCGCCGCCCGGCTCGCATACTTTCTCCTCCGCGCCCCCCGGGAGGAGGCGGACCGCCTCGCGCAGGCCATCTCGGAGTCGCGGGAGGCGGTCCGCCGCTGTTCCATCTGCAACACGCTGACCGAGAGCGACCCCTGTGAGATCTGCTCCGACCCGGAGCGCGATCCGGCACTCCTCTGCGTCGTCGAGGAGCCGGGCAACGTCGCGGCGATCGAGAAGACGCGAGAGTTCCGGGGGCGCTATCACGTTCTGTGGGGAGCGCTCTCGCCGCTCAAGGGAATCGGTCCCGAGGAAATCGACGTCGCGGGGCTCGTTGCCCGAGTCACGACGGAGGTCCGGGAGGTCATCCTTGCGACGAACCCCAACGTCGAAGGGGAGACGACCGCTCTCTACATCGCG
>DASWDK010000181.1:0-3865 GCA_036395335.1 Thermoanaerobaculia bacterium | reverse complement strand
GCGGTCGGCGAATCGATGTCCGGCGCGGCGGCCGAGGACCTCGAGCGTCTCGACCGGCAGTGATCCCTCGAAATGAAGGTGACAGTCCGCGAGCCGGTAGGCAGGTGTCACGGGAAATGTCCCCGGAAGATCCTAGCAGTCCCGGGTCCTAAGTCCTACGTCCGTTCGACTTCGGACCGAGGAGGGAGGGTGGAGGACTCCCGCGCGGCCCGGAGGCCGCCAGAACCTTTTCGTCAGGCCTACGTTAATCTAGCCGGAATGCGGAAAGCCCTTCTGGTCCTCGCTCTCCTGTCGTTCGCGGGAGCGGTGGCCGCCGACGACGAGGTCTTCGACAAGGCCTATTCGATGGAGGGCGTTTCGCGCGTCTCCGTCGAGAACGTCAACGGGAAAATCGAAGCGTACGCCTGGGACCGACCCTACCTGAAGGTCCGGGCGATCAAGAGCGCCCACGGCGTCCGCGCGGAGGAAACTCTGCGCTTAACCGAGATCCGCGTGCGGAAGTCGGGGGACGAGATCCGGCTCGAGACCGTGAACCCGCGCCGTCGTCGCCTCTTCGGATTCCTCGACTTCGGATGGCGCAACGCCCACGTCGACTACGAGCTGCACATCCCGACGCTGACCCAGGCACGGCTGGAGACGTGCAACGGAAAGGTTCTCGCGATGGGTTTCGGGAACTCGATCGCCTGCGACGCGGTCAACGGGTCGATCGAGCTGAAGGACGTGTTCGGCCCGGTCCGGGCAACGACCGTGAACGGCTCGGTGCGGATCGTCTTCCGGGGACCTCTTAAGGACTCTCACGTCGAAACCGTCAACGGCAGCGTCGACGTCGCGTTCGCTCGTGCATCCTCGATCCGGTACAACCTCGAGACCGTCAACGGACGGATCGAAGGCGATTTCCAGCTCGCGGTCGAGGGGAAGTTCGGACCGAAGGAGGCGCGCGGCAGCTACAACGGCGGAGCCGAGAGTCTCCGTTGCGAGACGGTCAACGGCTCCATCCGGCTCCGGGCGAACTAATTCCCTATCCGCCGCGGTCGGTCAGCTGCTATCGTTCGGTCCCGCGCATGGCGAACGAGCGGCCGGTTTCTTCTCGCCCGATGCTCGTCCTCTCCTACCTCGCTTTTCTCGGGGTGGTCCCGCTGCTGTTCGCGAGGGAAGACCCGGAGGTCCGGTGGCATGCCCGCAACGGTCTTCTTCTTTTCGGTGCCGTCGCCGGGATCGCGCTCGCCGCGACGCTGGTCGGAACGGTGCTGCCCGCGCTCGGCTGCCTCTACGCCACGCTGATGTTTTTCGTGCTCGCGCTCTACGTGTTCATCGCGATTCTCGCGATCGTCAAGGCACTCGACGGTCAGCGACTCTTCGTGCCGGGAATCTCCAAGTATGCCGAACGGGCCTGACGAGTCCGACCGGCGCCGGTCCCGCGACCGCTCCTTCCGCGCGGCGATCGCCACCGCCGCGGTGATCGGTTTTGCCGCCGGCGACGCATTCCGGCCGGCATCCGACCAGGTCTCGGTGAAAGCCGGGATCGTCGCCATCGACGCGTACCGAGCGACGCTCGGCTTCGCGCTCGGCAAGACGGGGCTCGTTCGCTGCCGGTTCGAGCCTTCCTGCTCGGCTTACGGCCGGGAAGCGATCCAGCGCTACGGCTCGCCCCGGGGGTTCGTCCTGACCGCGCGCCGGATCCTGCGGTGCCAACCCTTCGCGAAAGGTGGCTGGGACCCGGTTCCGTAGCGCTTACTGCCGCTGGCCGACGAACGCAAAGGCGTCCTGGGTCCGGTTGTCGAGCGTGTAAGCGGCCGCGAGGACTCCGCCGGTTGTGAAGGAGGGCGCCGTCTCCTTGACTGCCACCGTGATCCGCAGAGCGGGAACGAGGGGAGCTCCCACGGTCGAGAGAATTGCCCCGAGCCGAAGAAGTGAGTTCGCCGCCACGACGAAGTCCCGGGTTCCGCCGATGATCTCCGACGTCACCGGATCGATCACCCGTACCTCGATGGGGAGCGCGACCGTCGACGTGTTCGTGACGTCCAGGTTCGTGCGGAAGTTCGGGTCGCCGGAGTTCACCCCGAAGATCTGGAGCAAGTTGACGTTGTCGGTCGCGGCGACCTTCTTCGTCAGCGACTCCGTGACGGGAATCGCCGGAACGAAAAACCCGTAGGTCCCGGCGGGCGCGGCCGTGTAGATACGGCCGGCACCGAGGATCGGCGCGCTCGACTGCCACCGGAGCGCGCCGACGACGCCGTCGCCGGCGGGAATGGTCGAGAGCGTGACGTCGGGGAAGAACTTCGTTTCCCGCGCCGCGAGAGTGATCGGGGAAGAGACGAATGGCGTCGCCGGCGGCACGCCGTCGGCGACCGCCGGATAGAGGGTGAGCGTGACCGTGACGCTCGACGAGGAGTCGGGATTGAAGAGCCAGAGGTCCGTGCGGAAGAGTGCGTTCGACTGACCCTGCACCCTCCCCGCGGTGACGAACCAGCCGCTCGCAGTCGCGGGCGAGTAGGCCGCCGCAGCGAAGGATGCCGGGAGCAGAAGCAGAACGGCGAGCGAGGCGGTCGCGAGAAGGCGGCGACTCATGGGGAAACCTCCTGAGGAAGGGACGCTTCTGCGGAGGGAAGTGTTTACGAGTTCTTCAGTGGTGCCGTCGGCCGGACTCGAACCGGCATGGGTTGCCCCATACGCCCCTCAAACGTACGTGTCTACCAATTCCACCACGACGGCAAAGTGCACGCCTACGGCTTGGCGGGACCTCCCGAGGGATTGGCCGGGCCCGGCGCCGGCGCAGCCGGCGGCGGAGCGGCCGGCGCGCTGGTCGCGGGCTGCCGCGGAACCGGAACCACGCCCGCGGGTCGCGGAAGCGGCGCCCCCGGAGCCTTCTGCGTCGCCGCCTTCTGCGGGAGCGTCCGGACCACCGACGAACGCGGTCTGGCTTCGACCATCGTCAGCACGAGCGCGAGCACGATGAAGCCGATGAAAGCTCCCGTCGTCAGCTTGTGCAGGAGCGTCGTCGCTCCGCGCGCCCCGAACGCGGTCTGGCTGCCGCCGCCTCCGAAAGCGCCGGCGATGTCCGCGCCCTTCCCCTGCTGGAGGAGCACCACCAGGATCAGGAAGAAGCAGACGAAGACGTAAATCACGATCGCCGCGATGTAGGCAACTTCCAAGGGACCTCCGCCAAAAAAGGGCAGAAGAGTTTACAGACGCCCGTCCGCCCGGTCAAGCCGTGCCGGCGCTCGCGATCGCGACGAACGAGGCGGGGTCGAGGCTCGATCCGCCGATGAGAAACCCATCGACTCTTCCCTTCTGGAGCAGCTCCCGCGCATTACCCGGATGAACGGAGCCGCCGTAGAGGATTCTCAGCTCCCGCCGCGGCGACAGCAGTTCGGCAAGATGCGCGGCGGCCGAGGCCGAATCCTCCGGCGTCGCCGCGCGGCCGGTTCCGATCGCCCACACCGGCTCGTAGGCGACCACGAGGGGAGCGTCCGCCGGATCGTCCGCGAGCGTCTCGACCTGCCGCACCAGTGTCGCCGCGGTCAAGCCGTTTTCCCGTTCCGCTTCCGTCTCGCCGACGCAATAGATCGGGACCAGATCGCACTCGCGCGCCCGGGCGAGCTTTCTCGCGAGGACCGGACCGTCTTCACCGAAGAGAGAGCGGCGCTCGGAGTGGCCGACGAGGACGTACCGGCATCCCGCCTCTGCGATCATCGCGGCGGAGATTTCGCCGGTGAACGCGCCCGCGCCGTGTTCCGAGAGATTCTGGGCGGCCAGAGCCCACCGCTCCCGCGCATCCCGCGCCGCTTCGAGCGCCGTGAACGGCGGCGCGAGAACGAGCTCCGCGCCGCCGATTCCGTCGCCGATCTTCGAGTCGAGCTCCAGC
>DASWDK010000180.1:0-2732 GCA_036395335.1 Thermoanaerobaculia bacterium | reverse complement strand
ATCCGACAAGGGCTGGGAGGATGCCGCCGCGGAAGCGGTCAAACAGGCATCGAAGACGCTGAAGAATATCCGATCGATCTACATCGAGAACTTCGAGGCGAAGGTGGAGGGAAACAAGATCGTTCGCTATCGAGTCAACGGAAAGATCTCGTTTCAGCTGGAGTAAGTCCCGACGTCGGAGTCGTGACAGGCGTCGGCGTGGGCTGCGGCACTTCGGCGGGCTTTTTCGCGGCGGGCATGCGGAAGCGCGAGTCTTCGATCGGCGTCCGGCGCTCGCATGCCTCCCGCTCTCGCCGAAAACACGCCGCGGCCACAACGGAGGGCGATCTCCACGCGTTCGTCCGGCGCGACCCGGAATCGAGAGACGCCGTCGTCGTCGCCGCCAATCGCGGGAAGACGCCGATGAACTTCATCAACGCGGCGATCCAGGACGGAGGGGCCACCATCGTGGCGTCGAAGTTCTCACTGCCGGTGCCCGCGTCGCTCAGGCCGGTCACCGCGGCGCACGACGGCAGGAAGGTCATGGTGGGAATCCGCCCGGAACACATCCTCGAGCCTTCGACTCCGACGCGAGGCGAGAAGGCGAAGCTCGAGGCCGAAGTGGAGGTCATCGAGCCGCTCGGCGACGAGGTCATCGTGCATGCCCGCGTCGGAGAAGACCTGCTTGTCTACAAGGTCGAGCCCCAGTTGACGCCGGAAGTCGGCCAGAAGCTCGTGGTCGCCGTCGAGCTCGACCGGCTGCATCTCTTCGACACCGAAAACGAGAAGCGCCTGGGAGCCTGATCAAGCAATCGAGGGTGCCGGATTCGACGAACGCGGAAGAGTAATCTCCTTACCGCCGTGAGCCGCTCGGAACCTTTGGATTTTCGCCGGCTGGGAGGGCTCTCCTCGGCCGAGGCCTCCGCGCGAATGCGGAAGGACGGGGCGAACGAGATTCCCTCCGCCAGGCGCCGGAGCCTGCTGTGGCTGGCTCGGGACGTCCTGCGCGAACCGATGATTCTCCTCCTCGTTTCCTGCAGCGCGATCTACCTCGCGCTCGGAGACCTCCGCGAAGCCATCGTCCTTTCTCTGTCGGTCCTCGTTGTCGTGGGCATCACGTTCTTCCAGAACCGCAAGACCGAGCGGGCGCTGGAGGCGCTGCGTGACCTCTCGAGCCCCCGCGCGCTGGTCATCCGGGACGGCGAGTCCCGTCGGATCGCGGGCCGGGAGGTCGTGCGGGGCGACCTGATCGTGATTTCCGAGGGAGACCGTGTTCCGGCCGATGGGAACGTCCTCTGGGCATCGAACCTCTCCATCGACGAGTCGCTCTTGACCGGCGAGTCCGTCCCGGTCTCCAAACGCGCGGTCCCGGAGGAGAGCCTCGAGACTGAGCAGCCGGAGCGACGAGTGTTTTCCGGCACCCTCGTCGTCGCGGGCCAGGGTCTCGCGCGCGTGACAGCGACCGGACCCGGCACCGAGATGGGCAGGATCGGCAAGTCCCTCGGGACGATCGAGCCGGAGGAAACACCGCTTCAACGGCAGATGGGCCGGATCGTGCTTCGGCTGGCGGTGGTCGGGGCCGGTCTCTGCTTCCTGGTGGCCCTCCTCTACGGGCGATCGCGAGGGAATCTCTTTGACGGGCTCCTCGCCGGTCTGGCGCTCGCGATGTCCATCCTGCCGGAGGAGTTCCCGGTGGTGCTGACGATCTTCCTCGCGCTCGGAGCCTGGCGCCTCTCGCGCAAGAGGGTCCTGACGCGCCGGGTTGCGGCGATCGAGGCGCTCGGCGCCGCGACGGTGCTCTGCGTCGACAAGACCGGTACTCTGACAGTCAACCGGATGAGTGTGACCCACCTCGTCGCCGGCGGACCGCCCTTGGATGTCACCGGAAGCGAAACGCTTCCCGACGAGTTTCACGAGCTCGTGGAGTACGCGGTCCTCGCGAGCCGGAGGGCGCCCTTCGACCCGATGGAGCAGGCGATCCGTGAGCTCGGGCTGCGCGCGCTCGCCCGCACCGAGCACCTGCACGAGGATTGGGAGCTTCTGCGTGAGTATCCTCTCTCTCCCGAACGCCTCGCCGTCTCCCACGCCTGGAGCGCCCGCGGGCGGGAGGAGTCCGTGATCGCGGCCAAGGGGGCGCCGGAGGCGATTGCGGACCTGTGCCACCTCGGGGCCGCGGAGACTGACCGGCTGTTCGCTTCGGTCGAGGAGCTGGCAAGCGCCGGGTTGCGCGTCCTCGCGGTGGCCAGGGCCCGCTTTGGAAAACCGGCGCTGCCGGACAACGTCCACGATTATCCCTTCGAGCTCCTGGGCCTGGTGGGCCTGGAAGATCCGCTGCGCGCATCGGTCCCGGCCGCCATTTGCGATTGCAAGGCTGCGGGAATCCGGGTCGTCATGATCACCGGGGACTACCCGGTCACCGCAGCGAAGATCGCGCGGGAGATCGGTCTGCCGGACGATCTCGTGATGACCGGGGCCGAGCTCGACGCGCTCGACGCCGCGGCCCTCGAGCGGCGCGTCCCATCGGTCTCCGTCTTCGCGCGGGTCGTGCCCGAGCAGAAGCTCCGGCTGGTCCAGGCGCTCAAGGCCAACGGAGAGGTCGTGGCGATGACGGGGGACGGCGTCAACGACGCTCCCGCGCTGAAGGCGGCGCACATCGGCATCGCGATGGGGGGCCGCGGCACGGACGTCGCGCGGGAAGCGGCCGCGCTCGTACTGCTGGACGACGACTTCTCCTCGATCGTGCAGGCGGTCCG
>DASWDK010000179.1:0-2493 GCA_036395335.1 Thermoanaerobaculia bacterium | reverse complement strand
TCGAGTGCCGGCATCCTGGAGAAGGCGCATGGACCAACCCCCGACGTCCGCAACGTGGCTATGGGGAGAGGTTGCCGTCGGGTTCACACTCGTCCAGGCGGCTCTCTGGACCGAAGGTCCAGCGCGCTCCGTCCTGACCTTTGCAGCGGCGACTGCGATCGCCGTTGCGGTAGCGGCCGTCGCTCGGTGACATCGGCCTCGCCCGAGCGGGACTCGGGCGATCGGCGTGGGTGGTCGCCGCCACCGCCGGTCTGGCCGGCATCCTGCTCCTCGCGGGATGGCTCGCCGGTTCGAGTCGGTATCCCTTCCAAAGCCCCTTTCTGGTGCATTTCGCCGCGTATGTGCCGTGGTCACTGGCCCAGCAGTTCGCCGCGCAATCGTTCTTCTACCGCCGGCTCGAAGCTCTCCTCGGCTCGAAGAAGGCCGTCGGGGTCGCCGCCCTGCTGTTTTCGGCGGCGCATCTGCCGAATCCCGTCCTCGCCCCGGCGACCCTCGCCGCCGGGCTTCTGTTCTCCGAGCTCTTTCGGCGCTATCGAAACCTCTACCCTCTCGCCGTCGCCCACGCTCTTCTCGCGATCGCGATCGCGGTGGCGGTACCGGACCACCTTCATCGGCACATGCACGTCGGGATCGGATACCTGCACTATCGACCGGTTGGCGTTGCACGCTCTTCGATATCTCCGGATCTCGAACAAGCCAAAGCTGATACTCTCCCCCTCCGCGAAATTCCCAGGTGGCCCGGAGCGAACAGATGTTGAGCACAAGGCTCGGTAACCGCTACGAGGTCGCGGCCGAGCTCGGCCGCGGCGGCATGGGGGTCGTCTATCGCGCTCGCGATCCGATGCTGAACCGCGAGGTCGCGGTCAAGCTCCTCGCCACCACCGAGCTCACCCCGGAGATCGAAGAGCGCTTCCAGCGCGAGGCGCAGATCGTCGCGCAGATGGACCATCCCGGCATCGTCCCGATCTACGACGTGGGGCGCCACGACGGCTCGCTCTTCTTCGTCATGCCACTCGTCGAGGGAACGAACCTGCGTCGCATCCTCTGGACAGGCTCGCTTCGTCTCGGCGAAGTGCTCGACATCGCCATACAGGTCGCCGACGCCCTCGAGTACAGCCACTCCCGGAACGTGATCCATCGCGACATCAAGCCGGAGAACATCATGGTGGCGCGCGAGGAGAGCGGCGCGCCGCGGATCAGAGTCATGGACTTCGGCCTCGCACACGCCTCGACCGAGAACCGGCTGACCAAGACGGGAACGCTCGTCGGCACCGTGACGTACTTGAGCCCGGAGCAGGTCACCGCTCACTCCTTCGACGGCCGCTCCGACCTCTACTCGCTCGGCACCGTCGTCTACGAGTGCCTGACCGGCGAACCGCCCTTCACGGGGGAGGTCCAGTCCGTCCTCTACCGGATCGTCCACGAGATTCCGCAGCCGCCGCGCGCGATCGGCGCCGAGATCCGGGAAGAGCTGCAGGACATCGTCCTTCAGTGCCTGGAGAAGGACCCCGCTCGGCGTCCCCAGAGGGCGGGCCAGCTCGCGGAGTCGCTGCGCCGTCACCGTTCGACTCTCCACAGCGACGAGTTCGCCCGGTCGGTCGCCTTGAACGCGAGCCGCACGCTCCAGCGGCCGTCCGCGTCCGCTTTCGTCGGACGCGAGAAGGAGTTCGCCGAGCTCCAGCGCCGCCTGAACTCCGCGATCTCGGGCGACTGTCAGTTCGCCGTCGTGGCGGGCGAGCCGGGGATCGGCAAGACCCGGCTTCTCGAGGAGCTGAAGAAGCTCGTCTCCATGCGCAAGATCCGCGTGCTCTACGGCAGGTTCGTCGAGCAGGACCAGGCGTTCTCGTACCAGGGCTTCTGCGAGCTCATTCAGGACTACTTCCGTTCCCGCGATCCCGGTAGCTCGGGCGGCGAGCGGCCGGATTTCTCCGACATCGCGCCCGACCTCCTCTCGCTCTTCCCGCTTCTGACCGAGATCAGCGAGCTGCGCTCTGCCGCGAGCGGAGACTCGCGCGTCGCTTCTCCCGCGGGAGAGCGCAAAGCGGAAGACCGGATCCAGATCTTCGAGCTCCTGGCGCGGACGCTGACTCGGATGGCGGCGGGAAAGCCACTCGTCCTGATCCTCGAGAACCTCCACGCGGCCGAGGTTTCGATCGAGGGTCTCCAGTACATCGTCCGCCGGCTCGGGCCGACGCCGACCTTCTTCGTCGGAAGCTACCGGCAGACGGAGGTCGACAAGCGACACCCGCTCGCGCGAATGCTCGATTCCTTCGCCGACGACCCGCGCTTCGTCTCCTTGACTCTCGGTCCGCTCTCTCCGACCGAGCACCGCGCGTTGGTCGAATCGGTCGTGGGCGCCTCCCACCTCTCCGACGAGCTCGCGAACCGGATCCACGAAGCGACCGAGGGCAACCCGTTCTTTACGAAAGAGCTCCTCCGATCGCTGATCGACACCGGCGGAATCGCCCGGGACGACACTGGGGAGTGGACGTT
>DASWDK010000178.1:0-9607 GCA_036395335.1 Thermoanaerobaculia bacterium | reverse complement strand
GAAGTTGGTCATGTTGATCGAGACCTGCACCTGACCGCGGTCCGAGAGCTCGACGGGCATTGCCTTGACGTAGCGAAAGCCCCCGCCGAGGTGTCGGATCGCCTTCGCGATGCGGTCGGCGATTGAGAGATCGCGTGTTGCCAGGTTGATGTTGTAGGCGATCAGCGGCGCCCGCGCGCCAACCGCGACCACGCCCGCCGTCGGGTGCGGCACATCCGGCCCGAAGTCCGGCTTCCACTCCGGCTCCCGGATTTTCGCGGCGAACCCTTCGAACTGCCCCTTGCGGATCTCCGCCAAGTTGCGGCGCTTCTCCGAGGTCGCCGAGTCCTCGTAGAGGTAGACCGGGATCCCGTGCCGCTCGGCGATCTCGGCGCCGATCTCGCGAGAAAGCGCGACGCACTGGTCGACGGTCGCTCCCCGGATCGGAATCACTGGGACGACGTCGACCGCCCCCATGCGGGGGTGCTCGCCCGAGTGACGGGTCAGGTCGATCCGTGGCAGCACGGCGTCGAAAAGCGCGCGGATTCCGGCTCGCACCCCGCCGGCGTCCCCCACGAAGGTCAGCACGCTGCGGTTGTGTGAAGAGTCGGAGGAGACGTCCAAGAGGCGGACCCCCGGTGCCGCGCGCACGGCGGCGGCGAATCCGGACACCGCTTCCGGGTCGCGCCCCTCGGAAATGTTCGGAACACACTCGATCACCGTTCGCATCGCGGGTTTTCCTCGGCGGCGCAGTCTATAATTTCCGGGATCGTGAAACGGAACAACGCCGGAACAAACGAGACGCCCTGCGGCGACTCTTCGGAGGACCTGTGAGCGGGCAGACACAGCCGGGGACCTACCCGGGTAACCTTTCCCTGCCCGTCGAAGTCCGCGAGAAGATTCTTGCGACGTTCCGCCACACGCTCGATCTCTTCCGAGACGGCAAGCTCGACGACTGCCTGATCGGTTGCGACTTCATCCTGAAGATGGATCCCCGCTTCGCGCCGGCGAGGAAACTGCAGGAGAAGGCGAAGAATCCCAAAGCGGAGATCGACATCGCCGAGCTCGGGGCGATCGCCGCGTCGCCGGCGGCACCGCCGCCCCCCGCGCTTCGAGAAACGGGCCCGGTGAAGCCTCCGACGACCGCGGGGTATCCCCCTTCCGTGTCGACGCCCTGGATCTCCCCGCCGGATCTCGCGATGCCGGCTCCCGCCGTGCGGCGGGACACCGACCCGGCCGCGGTCGAAGGCCTCGAGAACCTCTCTCTCGACTCTCTTTCGCTCGACGGCCCGCTTCCCGATCTTTCGGAGCCGGCCTCCCGAGAAGCCGGTCTGCCATTCGAGTCCCGCCTCGAGCGCGGCGGCGAGAGCGTTCCTTCTTTCGGAGAGCCGTCTGCCGGGACGGCCAGCGGCGACCGGGATCTCGCGAGTCCGCTCGCCGTTTCGACCGACGGGGAGATCGCCGCCCTCCTCCGTCAGGGGGACGAGGCGAATACCGCGGGCGACCGGCAGCAGGCGATCGAGGTCTGGTCGCGCGTTTTCCTCCTCGACATCGACAACGCCGACGCCGTCTCTCGGATCGAGAAAGCCCGAAAAGAGATGGCGGAGGAAAGCCGCCGGCTGGCGGCGGCCCTGGAGCAGGGAAAACGAAGCTTCGAGAAGGGAGACCTGGCCGGCGCACGAACGCAGTTCGATGCGGTGCTGAACCTCGACGAGAGGCCCTCCGCGCCCGCGCCGCCCCGGCCACCCGTCCCGACCGAGCCGGTTTCTCCCTCTCCCCACGACCTCTCCGCGGTCGTCGCGACTAGCGACGTTCTGGCCGAGGAGATGGACCAGTCGGGCCCGCCCGGACGACGGTCCTGGAGCGCCCTCCGACCCCGGAACGAGCCGGCGCCGGAGACCGGGGCCGCACCCGCGCCCAAACGGGCTTCGATTCGGGTCAACCGGCGCATGGCGCTCCTCGCCGGCGGCGCTCTGGCGCTCGTCGCGGCCGGGGTCTTCGTCGCGACACGTCCGCGCGAGACGAAGACGGGGGTCGCTCGGACCGGGTCTGCCGCTTCACTCGAGCACGCGACCGCCCTATTCCGGGAAGGCAAGATCGCCGAGACGACCGAAGAGCTGCGCCGAATCCCTCGCAGCGATCCGGACTACGCGAAAGCGCAGAAGCTTCTCGACTCTCTCGAGACTCCCAAGGGGTCCGCCGAGTCCGCTCCCGTAGCAAGCGCGCCCCGACCGGTCGCCGCGGCTCCGCAAACCGCGCCCAACCCCGCGGCGCTTCGCGCCGAAGCGGAGAGGGCGCTCGCCGAGAAGCGCTACATCGACGCCATGAAGGCGTTCAGCGCGGTCGCGCCGTCGTTCCCGGCCGATCCGACGTTCGCACAGGAGATGGCGAACGCTTCCGAAAAAGTCACGGAGTTGACTCCCGCGGTCAAGCTGTACAACGACGGAGATTACGAGACCGCGATTCCGATCCTCTGGCGGATCTACCAGGCTTCCCGGGACAACCAGGACGCCCGGTCGTACCTCCTCCGTTCGTACTTCAACCAGGGCATCGCCCAGCTCCAGAACGGTCTCTACGACAAGGCTAAAGAGTCGTTCAACGAGGTGCTCGGGCTCGACCCGCAGGACGTCGAAGCGGCCCGCCACCTTCAGTTCGCCGAGCATTACCGCAGCGGCGATCTCGACCTGCTCGGACGGATCTACGTGCGGTACATCTCCCCGCGGTCGTGACCGCGTCCCCTCCGCCCGAAGACTCTGACGCCCGGCGCCTCGGCGACTTTCCGCTCCACCCGGAACCGCCTCTCGACCTGACCGTCCCCCCTTCGGATCCCGCCGCGGCGGCCGTCGGGCTCGCCTCCCTGCCCGACCGTGCGCTCGGAACCGCCGCGGACGCCGCGACCGCGATCCTGCTCGTTCTCGTTGCCCTGCTCGGGGCGTTCGCGGCGCGCGGCCGCACCCCGCATTTCGGGGGACTGGGTTGGGCGTCCGCTTTCGCTCTGTACGTTTCGTTTTTCGTCGTCGTGGTTCCCCTCGTCCTCTTCGGCCGTACAGTGGGAATGGCGCTCGCGGGCCTGGTCGCCCGCGAGGACGGCGCGAGTCGGCAGTTGACGCTGTCGCAAGCGGCGTGGCGCTGGGCCGGCACGCTGGCGACTCTGGCCGGCCTCGGCATGCCGCTCTTCTGGACCGCGCGGGATCCGGAGGCGCCCACCCTCGCCGACCGGCTGTCGGGCCGGACGCTGGTCCGAGACGGTTGAAGGATCGTTCGCTGCGCGTCGCGATCGCGCAAATCGACACCACGGTCGGGGACTTCGCCGGCAACTCCGAGAAGATCGTCGCGTTCGGACGGCGCGCCGAGAAGGAGGGATCGGATCTCGTTCTCTTCCCGGAGCTGGCCGTGTCGGGGTATCCCCCCAAGGACCTCCTCGACCGGCGGTCCTTCCTCGCGGAGTCGAAGAGTACGGTCGCGCGCATCGCGCGCGCCTCCGGTTCGGCGGTCTGGCTCTACGGTGCTCCGGTCGAGAACGAAGCGAAGAGCGGCCGCCGGGTCTTCAACGCCGCGGTCGCCGCGAGGGGCGGCCACCGGGTCGGCGAATACCACAAGAGGCTGCTGCCGACCTACGACGTCTTCGACGAGGGTCGTTACTTCGAGCCTGGCGGCCGGCGGCCGCTCGTTTTGCGCGTCAAGGGAATGCGGGTCGGCGTCACGATCTGCGAAGACATCTGGAACGACAAGACCTTCTGGAAGCGGCCGCTCTACCCTCTCGACCCGGTCGCGGACCTCGCGCCGCTCGATCTGGACGTCCACGCGAATATCTCCGCCTCGCCGTACACGCTCGGGAAGGACCGTCTGCGACGGCGGATGATGGGACAGATCGCGCGACGCACTCGCGTGCCTCTCGTCAGCTGCAACCTCGTCGGGGGCAACGACGGGCTGGTCTTCGACGGCGCCTCGACGGCCTTCGACGAAAAAGGGCGGCTCGTCGGGCGCAGCCGCGCGTTCGAGGAGGACTTCTGGACGATCGACGTTCCCGGAGGCAAGGGTCCGAAGGCTCCCGAAGAAGGGGACGTCGCGGGACTCCGGAAGGCGCTGGTCCTCTCGCTCGCCGACTACGCCGCCAAATGCGGCTTCTTCGAGGCGGTTCTCGGGCTCTCCGGAGGCATCGACTCGGCCGTCACCGCCGCGCTCGCCGCCGAAGCCCTCGGCTCGCAAAAGATCCTCGGAGTCGCGATGCCGGGACCCTACTCCTCGAAAGGAAGTCTCCGCGACGCGCGGGAACTCGCGAAGAGGCTCGGAATTCGTTTCATCGAGATCCCGATCGGGACGGTATTCGAGGCGTACCGGCGGGTCCTCGCGCCCGCCTTCGGGAAGGGCGACTGCATCCCGGCTGAGGAAAACCTCCAGGCGCGCATCCGGGGAGCTCTCTTGATGGCGCTTTCGAACCGCTTCGGATACCTCGTGCTCTCGACCGGCAACAAGTCGGAGATCGCCGTCGGGTACTGCACGCTGTACGGCGACATGGCGGGCGGCTACGCGCTCATCTCCGACATTCCGAAGACGCTCGTCTACGAACTCGCGCGGGAGATCAACCGGGAGCGCGAGAAAATCCCCGCGACGATCCTCTCGAAAGAACCGACGGCGGAGCTTCGGCCGAACCAGAAGGACACCGACTCGCTGCCCCCCTACTCCGAGCTCGATCCCTTGATCGAAGCGCTCGTCGACCTTTCATTGCCGACGGATCTGGCGGCGCGGCGGGCGAACGTCTCTCCGGAGGTCGCCCGGGACGTCGCGAGGCGCGTGGACCGAAACGAGTACAAGCGCCGCCAGATGCCGCCTGGCCCCAAGGTCACGGCGAAAGCCTTCGGAGAAGGGCGGCGCTACCCGATCGCGCAGCGCTTCGGGGTCTGAGGAGTGATCCCGGGCAAGTCGGGAGGGAAGGCGTCTCTCGTCGTGCCGGCGTTCGACGAGCGAAGCCGCATCGAGCGCTCCGTGCTGGAGATTTCCGCTTGGCGCCGCGTTAGACCGGGTGGCTGGGATTGGGAGGTGATCGTCGTGGACGACGGGTCTTCCGACGGAACGGGCGAGCTCGCGCGCCGTGCCGCTGCGGCCGAAGGTTTCCCGATCGAGATCCTCCGTCACGAAAGGAATCGCGGGAAGGGCGCTGCGATTCGAACCGGCGTGCTCGCGTCCACCGGCGATCCGGTGTTGGTTTCCGACACGGACCTCTCGACGCCGCTCGCCGAATGGGTGAAGCTCGCCGAGCGCCTCCCCACTCACCCCGTGGCGATCGGTTCCCGGGCTCTGCGGGAGGACCTCGTCCGACGGCGCCAACCGATTTATCGGCAGTCCATGGGCAAGATGTTCAACGCGTTCGTCCGGCTCCTGGCCGTCCGGGGCATCCACGACACCCAGTGCGGGTTCAAGCTCTTCCAGGGAGACGTCGCCCGTGCGCTCTTCGCCGACGCCCGCATCGACCGGTTCGCCTACGATGTCGAGATCCTGTTCCTCGCCCGGCGTCGTGGAATCGCGATCGCGGAGGTACCGGTCCTCTGGTTCAACTCTCCCGAGTCGAAAGTGTCGGTCGTCCGGGATTCGCTGCGGATGCTGCGGGACCTCCTGCGGATCCGGTGGATCCACCGAAGGAAGCTCCCGCAGGTTCCGGCCACAGTGGAATGAGCCGCGCGGCTGCTCCGGCGGTGACGAGCGGGGCGAGGGCCGCGAGCGTCCGGAAGAAAGCCGTCCCGATCAACCACGCGGGTCCCCGGACGGTGAGCGCGGGAAGAAGGACATAAGCCGCGAGGCCGCACGCGGCGAGTGCGAGCAGGCGCTCTCCGGGCGCCGAGTCTCGGCCGGCCACGAGCAGCACCACGAGCGCGGCCATGCCGATCCATGCCGCGACGGGCGTCTCCGCAATCACGGCCGCGACACTTTCCTTCAGGCGGGGGGCGAGGAGACCCGGCCGGCTGAGAAGGGAGAAGTCGAAATCGCGAAGCGGCAGGCTCCCGCGGATCAGTCGGTGTGCCGCGACGACGAGCACCGCCGGAAGAGCGAGCATTGCCGCGGCACGGGCCGCGAACCCTTTCCGCGACAGAGAAAGCGCCGCGGCGAGCGCGAACGCCATTGCGACGAAGTAGAGACCTTCGTTCTTCGTCGCGGTGCAGACGACCGAAGCGAGCACGACCCGGCGGGAGGCACCCGTGTCGGTCCGGTCGAGGCGGTCGCAGACCGAGGTGCCCAGGAGCAGCAGGCCGAAGGAGAGAGGCACTTCCGCCATCCCGGTGGTGAATGCCCGATAGAGCGGCTCGAAGAAAGAGAGGAGCGCCGCGGCGGCGAGCGCCAGCTCCCGCCCTGCTCCGCGCCTCCGGAGCCAGCCGAAGAGCGCGAGAAGCGTCGCCGCTTGCACGAACGGAAACAGGAGAGCCATCGCGTGATCGTCCCAGCGCCCGAGAAGGAAGGCGATTCCCGCGTAGAGGAACGGCAGCCCGAGCGGGTACTCGGGGTGCGAGAAGGAGAGCGCAAGCCATCGGAAGAGCCGGTCCGGAATGCGCCGCTCGAAGAAGAACGTCTTGCCCTTGAAGCCCCAGATCGCGACGTAGTCGTTCGCCCACATCGGCTCGGTCAGCGCCTTCAGCGCGTAGAGCGCCACTCCCAGGACCAGGATTGCGAGAAGGAGCGCGGAGACCTGCGAGAGACGCCGGATCGTGAGGCCGGCCGCCCGCTCGCGAAGTCGCAGAAAGCGCGCCGGAAGGACGACGAGAGCGGACAGAAGGAGAAACGGGAGCCAGCCCGGCACGGCGTGCAGCGAGAACGCGAGGGCGACGGAGCCGGCGACGAGCGCCATCCCCGTCGCGAAACCCCACGCGACCCGCTCGGCGAGCCAGAGTCGTCCGCGCGGCACGAGCGCGCCCGCCACTCCCCAGCCGACGGCCCCGGCCGCGATGAGAATCGCCGCGACCGCGAGTACCGGAAGCGCGAGCCTGGTCACGGCCGCGCGAGCAGCATGCCGCCGGGAACCGGGGCGATCTCCCGCCATCCCGCGAGTC
Source organism: Thermoanaerobaculia bacterium (assembly GCA_036395335.1). Taxonomy (GTDB): domain Bacteria; phylum Acidobacteriota; class Thermoanaerobaculia; order UBA5066; family Gp7-AA6; genus Gp7-AA6. The sequence continues at coordinate 2,588 of DASWDK010000178.1, read as the reverse complement.
GGTCCGGCCCGTACACCGCGGCGATCCAGCGCGGAGGGACCTGCTTCGGCGCGAGGAGAACGGGAACGGGAGCGAGGACGTAAGAGGCCAGATACAGGGCGGTAGTCGTCGGCTGCTCCATGGAGATCGCGACGCCGGGGACGCCCGGAGGGATCCGGCGTCGGGCGGACTCAACGAAGACGAAGTAGCTCCGATCGAAGGCGGCGCCCGAGCCGGCGAGCCGGCGCAACGGGAGCTCGCGGGACGCGGTTTCCCGGAGGAAGACGGCGCGCCGGACGAGCTCGCCAGGCCGATTCTGCAGGAGAAAAAGGAGGAACAGGACCGCCGAAGCGGCCAGCGCGCCGAGCCTCCGGCCCCTCACACCGGGAGCGGGAAGGCCGCGCAGAGCTCGGCGACGGTCGAGCGGACCTCGCGCTGCACGGCGTCCTCGCCGCGCGATTCGAGGACTCGAGCGATCGCGTCGCCGATCGTCTCCATCTCGGTCGTTCCCATGCCGCGGGTGGTGACCGTCGGGGTCCCGATGCGGATACCGGAAGCGACGAGCGGCGGCCGCGTATCGAAGGGGATCGTGTTCTTGTTGACGGTCAGGCCGACGGCTTCCAGCATCTTCTCGGCTTCCTTCCCCGAGAGCCCCGCTGCGCCCACGTCCACGAGCATCAGGTGGTTGTCGGTCCCGCCCGAGACGAGCCGGAGCCCGCGCGCGGCGAGCCGCTCGGCGAGCGCTTTCGCGTTTTCCACGGTTCTCTTCTGGTAGTCGGCGAACTCCGGGGTCCCCGCCTCGGCGAAGGCGACCGCCTTCGCCGCGATGACGTGCTCGAGAGGGCCGCCCTGCACGCCGGGAAAGACCTTCCGGTCGAGATCCTTCGCGCGATCCGCCTTGGAGAGCACGAAGCCGCCACGCGGCCCGCGCAACGTCTTGTGGGTCGTCGAGGTGACGAAGGGCGCGTGCGGAACGGGTGATTGGTGGAGCCCGGCGATCACGGGCCCCGCGATGTGCGCGATGTCCGCCATGAAGGCGGCGCCGGTCTCCTGCGCGATCTCGGCGAAGCGCCGAAAATCGATCTCGCGGGGATAGGCAGAGGCCCCCGCGATGATGATGCCGGGCCGGTGCTCGCGGGCGAGCGACGCGAGCTGGTCGTAATCGATCCGCTCGTCCTCGCGCCGGACTCCATACGCGACGACCTTGTACTCGAAGCCGGAATAAGAGAGCGGGTGGCCGTGCGTCAGGTGCCCCCCGTGGGAGAGGTTCATTCCGAGGATCGTGTCTCCCGGCTTCAGAACCGTCATGTAGACGGCCATATTCGCCTGAGATCCGGAGTGAGGCTGGACGTTCGCGTGTTCGGCGCCGAACAGCTTCTTGACCCGCTCGATCGCGAGTGCCTCGATTTTGTCGACGAACTCGCAGCCGCCGTAGTAGCGCCGGCCCGGGTATCCCTCCGCGTATTTGTTCGTGAGGACGGAGCCCTGCGCTTCCCGAACCGCCCGGGAAACGAAGTTCTCGGAGGCAATGAGCTCGAGTCCCTCGTTCTGCCGTCGCTCCTCGTCGTGGATCCACGCGGCGACTTCGGGATCGACGACGTCGAGGTCCCGGTCGAGAAACGCTGCAGCCTGAGCCGTGAGGGTGGTGGGGGTCATCTCGGTGCCTGCCTTTCGGAGGAGCTCATTCCGTCACGAGCTCCCGATACTCCCCGATGCAGTAGCTGTCGGTCATTCCGGCGATGTGGTCCGCGATCGATCGGTAGAAACCGGGATTCGTCCGGTAGTTGCGCTCGACCTCGGCCTTGATCTCGGGAAGAGCCACCTCGCGCAGGAACCGGACTCCCAGGTCCTGGTGCAACCCTTCCAGAACGGAGTCCGGCAGGAGGCGCGGGTTGTCACTGTAGCCGTGATAGAGACCGGCGATGACCCGCCGCGCGCGACCATCGTGACGCGAAACCGGAAACGAATGAATGACGTGCCGATACACGAACTGACGGAGCTCTGCGTAGAGCCTCCTGCCGTGATCCGAGAAGCCGATCAGATCGCCGGGAAGCCTCTCCCTTCGTTCGGAGAACTCGTCGGGACTCGAAACACCGTTGGCGTCGATCCACCGCTCGATTCGCGATCGTGAGGCTTCGACGAGATCGGACGTGAGCGTGGCGATCATCCCCCGGATGAGCGAAGCGCGGCGGACCGCCGGGTCCCGTCCCCCGCCGCGAGCGGCGCGCGCGACCCGCGAGACCGCGAGCGCTTCGATCGCGTCCTCTCCGGCGAGCGCGATCCCATCCTCGAGGTCGTGCGTCTGCTGCGCGATCTCGTCGCACCAGTTGACAACCTGGGCTTCGAGCGTGCCGCCCGACTCGAACCGAAGCCCGTCGACGAAGTCGAGAGGGAACGGGAAATCGCGCCGCCATCCGGTGTGCTTCAGGATCCCCTCGCGCACGTCGTCGGTCAAGTTGAGTCCCGGCTCGTCGTAGCGCCGCTCGAGACGGTCGACAACCCGGACCGACTGGTAGTTGTGCTTGAACCGGCCGGCTTCGGGATGACTGTTCTGCAACAGATCGTCGAGGACGTTCTCCCCCGAGTGTCCGAAAGGCGTGTGGCCGAGG
>DASWDK010000177.1:0-4155 GCA_036395335.1 Thermoanaerobaculia bacterium | reverse complement strand
AGCCGCCGCGCGGCCTGGGAGATGCTGGGGCAGCTGAAGGCGCGCGACGCCAGCCTGGCGATCGTCTTGACGACGCACGCCATGGACGAAGCGAACTACCTGTGTGATCGCGTGGCGATCATGGATGGGGGTCGAATTCTCTGCGAGGACGGGCCGGAGGCGTTGAAGCGGAGCCTTCCGACAGGGGAGCACGTCGAGATCGAAACCGACCGGACGATCGAACCGCGCGATAAAGAATCGATCATTGCGCTCGGGGCGGTCAACTGGCGCTCGCCCGCTCCCACCTCCGTTCAGTTCGAGGCGCGCCCCGGGGAGGGAATCGGCCGCCTCGCCGCGCAGCTCGTCGAGGAGCGCGGATATGCAATCCGCCATCTCTCGATCTCGCCGGTCACGCTGGAAGACGTCTTCTTCGCCTACACAGGCCGCGCGCTTCGGGAAGAGACGGTCGCGTGACCGGCGCGGCGGTGGAAGCAGCCGGCCGCCCGCACGGGGTCGCGGACCGCGCGGTAAAAGGGGTCTCGCGTGGCCCGCGCCTCGCTCTTCTCGGAATCCTGGCGATCTGCCAGCGCGCTTACTTGACGCTCTGGCGCCAGCCGGTCCTGATCGTCTCGACGATGCTGTTTCCGGTCGTCTACCTGCTGGTGCTCGGCAACGCGCTCAATCGCCAGCTCTCCAACATTCCGCTCGCCGTCGTGGACGAGGCGGGCAACTCGCTGGCCGCCGAGTGCCGGCGGGCGGTGCTCGCCCTCGAGAGCGGGCGGGCACTCGTCGTTGCGACGTTTCCGGCGGACCGGGAAGAGGCGCTCGACGACTTGCGGCGTGGCCGCTATCGCGGCATCTGGGTGCTGCCTTACGGGCTCTCGCCGGCTGGACCGGCCCCCGCTTTCATCGGTGACAACACGGACCGACCCTCGTACGACGCCCTCCAGTCCGCCCTTTCGGAGATCTGGGGAGAAGCCACGGGCACCCGCCGGCGCTCCGCAGAGTCCGCGCGCCTCGAAGCGTATCCGTACCTCGACTACCTGACCTACCTCGGACCGGCAGTCGTCTGTCTCGCGATCTTCATGGGCTCGATGGTCGCGGGCGGGCTCCAGGTGATCGAGGACCGGATGTACGGATACCACGAGGGGTACCTGGTGACACCTGTTTCGACGGGCGCAATCGTGACGGGACACATGCTCGCCGGCACTCTCGTCGCAGGCCTGGCCGGCGCTTTCGTCCTGCTCGCGATCATGCTGTTTACGCCGCTGCCGATGACGACGCCGGAGGCGCTCGGAGGCGGGCTCGTGACGGTCTTCCTGACCGCGCTCGCGATCACCGCTCTCTGGTTTCTGCTCTTCGCCCGCGCGCGCAAGACGAGCGTGCTGCGCGGAATGTTCGGCATCATCAACGTGCTCGTCTTCTTCCCGTCGGGAGCTCTGTATCCGGTCGAGTCCTACCCGAAGTGGCTTCGCGTGATTTCCGACGTCGATCCCCTGACGTACGGCGTCTCAGCCCTGCGCGACCTGCTCCTTCGCGGCGCGCCCATCCGGACCTGTTACTCGGAGTGGGTTTTTTTACTGACCTTCTCGCTCGCCTGCGGCCTGTTGACGCAGGTGCTGTTCCGGCGGGAGGTGTAGAGGGGGTCAGGTCTCCACCTGCCACTTTGCGACGCAAAGTGGCAGCTACCCTGCACGCAGGTGGTTCTCGAAGTCCTCGGGATGAGCGGCGCGGGCTCGCGCTTCCTCGGTCTCGACCAGCCCTTCCCGCGCGATCCTCGCGAGGGACTCTTCGAGCGTGATCGAACCCTGCTTCTTGGTCAGGACGATTTCCTGATGGAGGTGCTGGAGCGCATTCTTGCGGATGTGCTGCCGGGCTCCGTAGCTGACGAAAAGGAGCTCGGCCGCAGCGACGCGACCACCGCCTTTCCTGGGAAGAAGGGTCTGCGTGAGCACGGCGGCGAGCGCCATCGAGAGCTCCTGGCGGATGGTGTTCTGCCGCTCCGCCGGGAAGGAGTCCGCGACGCGCGAGACAGCGGAGGCAACGTCGGTTGTGTGGACCGTGGAGAAGACGAGGTGCCCGGTCTCCGCCGCGGCGAGCGCGATCCGCATGGTCTCGGGGTCGCGCATCTCGCCGACGACGAGGACGTCGGGAGCCTGGCGCACTGCAGCGCGCAGCGCGGAGGGGAAGTCGGGGGCATCCACGCCGATCTCGACCTGCTCGACGAGGCTCGACCGGTGCGGATGTTCGTATTCGACCGGATCTTCGATGGTCACGATGTGCCGGGCGTCGCGTCGGTTGATCTCCTCGACGAGAGCGGCGAGCGTCGTCGTCTTTCCCGAGCCAGTCGCTCCCCCGACGAGCACGAGCCCGCGCGGGAGCCGGGTGAGCGCTTCCGTCCCTGGCGGCAGGCCCAGCGAGGCGAGCCGCGGCGGCTCGCTCGGCAGCGAGCGGATCGCGGCAGCGGCGCGGCCGCGCTCGCGGTGAAGGTTGATCCGGAAGCGGCCGAGGCCGCGGACCTTGTAGGAGACGTCGGCGACCGAGTCCTTCGCGTACTGCGCGCGCGCCCGCGAGGAGAGAACCGGCAAGACCGCTTCGTCGACCTCGTCTCCCGCGAGCGGCGCCTCCCGAAGCGGGGTGATCTTTCCGTCGACGCGCAGCGAGGGCGGCGCGCCGGCGACTAAGAGAAGGTCGCTTCCCCCGCGCTCGACGAGCGTCCGCAGCCAGCCTTCCAACCGGACCGAGCTGCCGGCTTCCGTTGCCGGAGGGCGCTCGGTGTTGAGCTCCCGGATGAGCTGGTTCAGGTCCTCGACTTCGTCCATGGAGGGATATTACGAAACCCGCGGCCGGATCGTCAGGCGGAATCCGCTGGGGACCGAAGGGCGTAATCTCGAGCGGATGAAAACCGAGCGGGCGATCGCGTTTCCGGCGGCCTGCCTGGTCACTCTCGCGGCGGTCGGCCTTCTCTTTGCGGGCGAGAAAGTGAAGGATCCGCCGCCCGCGGTCGCGGAACCGGGCGTCGGCGGAGCGGTGAACCTTTCGCTCGCACCCGGTCTCTCTTTCACCGACGATTCCTCGAGCGCCTTCCCGATCCGGGCCGAAAACCTTTCGGACGGAATGATCGCCTCGGACCGGCCGACCGCGATCTTCTTCGGAACGTCCCACTGCTGGAACACGAACCGGGAAGCGGAACGGTTCGTCGCATTCTCCGCGAAGCACCGCGAGGATGCGCGATTCCTGGTCGTCGATCTGGAGAATCCCTCGGCCGATCAGAGGAAGTTGATCGCCCGCTTCTACCGCGGCGCCATTCCGACCGTCGCGTTCCTCGATCGCGAGGGCGAAGTCGTCTACGACCGCGCGGGAGAGACCGCACGCGAGCGCGGCGACGCCTCAGCGCTCGAAGAGATTCTGAAGCGGGCTCGTTAGCCGACCAGCCCGTCTTCGAGACTCCAGTCCGTGTGCGGGACCTTGTTCTCGATGATCCACGCTTTCAAGAGCCGCGAGTACGTCGTCGGCTGCCAGTCGATCGAGTCGAAGAACGGCCGCAGCGCGAAGTGCAGCTTGCGCAGGTTGTAGAACGGCACCGCGGTGAAGTAGTGGTGCTCGAGGTGGTACGCGGAGTAGAGGTACCAGAAGTCCCACCACCGCGAAGGGCGGATCACGCTGCCCCACTTGGCGGGATCTTCGGGAACGATCGCGTAGTGCTGCCCCAGACGGTTCAACGCGAAGGCGATCGGAAAGACGAGGAAGTACGGGACGAGATAGACGCGCGCCAGGACTTCCCAGCCGCCCAGAAAGAGGATCGCGGCCATCACGGCGAGGTGGAAGACGATCGTGCCGCGGCGCTCCCAGGCGATTCGCCGTTGGAGCCCTGGCGGGTAGCTCGCGGTCTCCCGGCGCGCCGCGCGGAAGTAGATCGGAAAGAGTGCCGGAGTGAAGTAGAGGAGCTTGTACCAGGCCTTGTTGATCTTCGGAGATAGGTAGTGTCGCTTCGGGTCGGCCTCGGAATCGCCGAGCTCGGCGTGATGGGTCAGATGCCAGCGCGTGAACTGCAGAGCCGAGATCCCCGAGGGAACGGCGTACAGGATCGCGAGGGCGCGCTCGGCGGAGGGTCGCGGGCCGTTGAACACCGCGCGGTGCACGACCTCGTGGAGCAGCACCGTGAAGTTGAAAATC
>DASWDK010000176.1:0-31480 GCA_036395335.1 Thermoanaerobaculia bacterium | reverse complement strand
AAATCTTCTCACCGGAGATCCTCGGGGAAGACGTGCAAGCCCTCCACAACCAGCTCGTCCTGCGGTCCGGAGATCTGTTCGCCGATCTGTCGGCGGTCGTCGAGACGCTCCAGTCCTTCCTCGAGCGGCTCGCCGCCGACCTTCCCGAAGGCGAGGCGATCGCCGAGATCTCCGCGCCCGCGGAAGAGATCCTCGAATGGCTCGGCGAATGGGAGCCGCGACTTCTGCGCTACCTCGACTGGAAGCGCGAGGCGAAGGTCGCCCTTCCCGACGACCCGATTCTCGACCTTCACTTCGGGCTGGTGCGATTCGCGGCGGTTCTCAACCTGTACGGCCCGGAATTCACCTGCATCGTCGAGCGGCGCGCGGCGGGTGTCCGCCTTGCTCTCGTGTGCCTCGACCCGGCGCGGGCGGTGGGACCGATCTTCCGGGCGGCGTCGTCGGCCATCCTGATGTCGGCGACGCTCACCCCGCATTCCGCCGTCGCGCGCCTCCTGGGTCTTCCCGAGAACCGAACCGCGACGATCTCGCTCCCGCCCCCCTTCCCCAGGGAGAACCGCAAAATCATGATCGTCCCGGAGGTCCGGACGACGTTTGCCTCGCGGGAGAGAAACTATGGTCGGATCGCCGGTCTGCTCGGCGAAATGTCGGATGCTCACGCGGGCAACGACCTCGTTCTCTTCCCCTCCTACCGGTTCCTCGCGGAGGTCGCGCAGCGAATGCCGCCGACCCGTGCGAGGCTGCTGCTCCAACGGACCGATTTCTCGGAGTTCGAGCGGCAGCGAGTGCTCGAAGCGCTCACTTCGCCGCCCCCCGAAGGAATTCTTCTCTTCGCGGTCTCGGGAGGAATGTACGCCGAGGGCGTCGACTACCCCGGTGACGTTCTCTCCGGCGTCTTCGTCGTCTCCCCTGCTCTCCCTCGGGTGTCGTTCGAGCGAGAGCTGCTCCGGCGCTACTTCGAGGAGCAGGAAGAGGCGGGCTTCGACTATGCCTACCTTCAGCCGGGGATGACTCGAGTCGTCCAGGCGGCCGGAAGGCTGATCCGCAGCGAGACCGATCGCGGCGTCATCGCCCTCCTCTGCCGGCGCTTCCTCGAAGAGCCTTACGTCAGCCGGATTCCCCGGGATTGGTACGAGGAGGCCCCTGCGGAGCTCGCTTCGCGCCGGCCGGCCCAGGAGATCCGGGATTTCTTCGACATGGGAGAGAGCCGGTCCTGAGTCGACGGAGCGCCCCGAGAGGGCCCCGACTGACCGTCGACGCCTGGGTCCGCGACGGCCGCGGAAGACTGCTCCTCGTTCGCCGTGGACGGCCCCCCTTCCAAGGAAGCTGGGCGCTTCCCGGGGGCTTCTGCGAGTTGGGCGAGTCGACGGAAGTCGCCTGTGCGCGCGAGGTCGAAGAGGAAACTGGAGTCCGGGCACGGATCGGAGCCGTGCTCGGTGTTTATTCCGATCCGAAGCGCGATCCGCGCGGCCACTCCGTCAGCGTTCTCTACGCTGCGACCTCGATCGGCGGGACCGTCCGAGCAGGAGACGACGCGTGCGACGCGCGGTGGTTCACGCGAAAGGATCTCCGGGGGCTCGAGCTCGCGTTCGACCACGGGCGAATCGTCCGCGAGCAGCTCGCGCGCCGTCGTGGGCGCCGGTCCGCTCCTAGCGGGCGACCGGCTCCACGGAAGGAGGTGCGTCCTGGGCTCGCGCGGCGCGGCGGCGCTCGAGAATGATCTCCTCGCGCGCGGCGTCGAACCGCTCCTTGTGCCGTTCGATTCGCGCGATCGCCTGATCGATCGAAGTCGCGAGCGACACCAGCTCGAGGTCGCTCGCGTTCATCAGGTGCCTCGAGACCATCTCGTGGCGCATCCAGTCCAGGAGCCCGCGCCACATGTCCCCGACGAGCACGACGGGCCGTTCGGTCAAGAACCCGACCTGCAGCAGTTGCCAGACCATGAAGAGCTCGAGGCTCGTGCCGACTCCTCCCGGAAAAATGACGAACGCCTGGGACATCCGCACGAAGTGGTGCAACCGGGAAAAGAACGTGCGGTGCGCGGTGACCGTGTCGAGGTAGGGATTCGCCTTCTCGTAAGGGATCGATATCGTCAAGCCGAACGACCGGGTCTTGCGCGTGCCCCGGGAAGACGCCGCGCCCTCGTTGGCGGCTTCCATGAGGCCCGGTCCGCCGCCTGTCACGATGTCGCACCCGAGCTCCGTCAACCGTGATGCGAGATCCCGGACCTCGAGGTACTCGCGATCCCCCGCCTGAATTCGCGCGCTTCCGAACACGGCTACGCGATAGAAGCGCAGCTCGGCCGGGTTCAGCTCCTCCAGCTCCTCGATCGTGTCCCAGAGCCGGACGATCGTGCGATCGATGATTTTCCCGACATCCGGTTCCCGCCGGACTTTTCTAGTGGGTCGCATCGAAAACTCCAAATCGCTTCCGGACCGGCGGGGCTGGCCCGCGCCGACTCGTGCGGCAGGAGCACACTTTCCGGAGATCCGGATGGCGAGAACCTGTTGCGCGCCTCCGTCGGCCGGGAGGACTCCAATCCCGCCGGATTACTCGGGCGTCCGAAGAGTCACGGAGAACGCTCGGGAGAGCAGCCCGTCCTCTGTTACCGCCCAGACCGTGTAGCGGTAGAAGGTGTCGGGATTCGCACCGGGATCGAGATACGCGTAGGCGAAAGACTCCTCCGCGCGGTTCGACGACGGAAGAATCTCCGGACCGGTGCGCGCGATCCGGCCGTCGGGCAGGACTTCCTCGCGGAAGATCGCCCACCCGGCGAGTCCTTCGTGCGAAGCCGTGTTCCACCAGATCCGGGGCCCGTCCGGGCCTCCCGCGGAGTGTGCGATCAGGCCGCTGTAGGGGAAGGCGGGAGCCGCCTCGACGGCTGCCGGCGCGCGGAGAGCGCCACCCACGGAACGTCCCGCCACTACCCAGTCCACCCTCGCGACTCCTCCGAGCGGGACCGTCCGAACGTCCCCCCCCGAGAAGAAGAGAACATCCGGCGGGAGCGCGGCATCGCGGTACCGCACGACGGCGGCTCCCGACGCGCCATCCTCCGGCCAGGAAACGCGCAGCGCCGAGGCGCCGTCGACCGGAATGAAGGTCCTGTGTCTCAACGTGAGGCCGACGGGAGCCGCTGCGTCGAGGGCTCCCGACTCCAGGTCGAGAAGGCTCACCCGCGAGGGCGCCGCCTCCGGCTCGACCGTCGCGAAGAGACGCGCCCCGAACCGGATGAGCCCTTCCTCTTCGGACTCGCCGTTCTGTTCTGCATATGTCCCCTGCAGGACGGACAGGATCGCCTCTCCCGATTCGGAGGCTCTTTCCCACGCCGCGCGGAGGACACCGGGGCCGGCTCCGCGCGTCAACTCTTCCAGATAGAAGCGGCCGAGAACCGCGGGACTCTTCTCGACGGAGAGCTCCGGCCCCGCCGCGACGACGAGCGCCGCCTCGTGTTCCTCTTCCGCGTCCGGACCGGAGACGAGGGCCGCCGCCGACTCGGTCACGAAGGTTCCGTCCTTCACCCCGTAGCGCGTCAGGGTCGCGAGGACGATTTGCCTCGCGACTTCACGAACGATCTGCCGGGCGGTCAGACCGTGTGCATCGAGGAGCACCGCCGGCGCGACGAAGCGCCCACCTTCCACCGACCGCGACGTCAGCTGGCGGATTCCCCCGGCCTCCTTGCGTGCGACGAAGACACGGACGGGGTCGCCATCCGCGAACGGGTACCGCCAGCCCTGTCGGACGTAAAGATCCCCGTACAGCCACCGGAGCTCTGCCGAAAGCGCGGCGCTCAAGCTCGGGTCCTCCGCCTCGTCGAAGAGGACCGCCCGGCCGGGCAGAAGCGTCTGTGGCCCGCCGAAATTGCGATAAGGACTCTGGATCCAGCGGGCATCCGGCGAGGTCTCGGGGGCGACCTGCGCCTGCACAGCGATGGCGGCCAGGCTCCACAAGACGCTGAAAATCAGTGACTTGCGGGCCAGCCCTTCCCGATCTCCTGACCGCATGGGCTTTTTAGAATAGTCGGCGAGCCTCGGCCCGTCAATCGTTTTACGAACCGGAGGGCTCCCGCGTTGGAGGTTTTCCGTCTCCCGGCGGGCTACTTTGAGCTTTGGACTTCGGGTTACCCGGGTCGGAGGACTTTGGACTCGCCGAGTCGGGCACGCGCACGACCACGACCGTGATGTTGTCGACCCCTCCGCGCTCGTTTGCGGAGTCCACGAGCCTTCGGCAAAGGCTCTGGGGCGCTCTTTCCTTCTCCGCCGTGTCATGGATGTCTTCGTCGGAGAGCATCGTCGTGAGCCCGTCGGAGCAGAAGATGAATTCGTCGCCCGGCCGGAACGAGAGCTCCTGCAGGTCGGGTGACACCGACGGACCTCCGCCGAGCGCACGCGTCACCACGTTCTTCAAGGGGTGGGACTTCGCCTCCTCCTCCGTCAGGATCCCCGCCTCGACCTGCTCGTGGACCCAGGAGTGGTCGTCGGTCAGCCGGGTCAGCGTGCCGTCCCGATAGAGGTATGCACGGCTGTCTCCCACGTGTGCGAGCGACAGCGTTTTCTCGTTCAAGAGCCCGGCGACGACCGTCGTTCCCATTCCCTTCAACCAGGGCTGCGCCGCGACGGCCGCCATGACCCTTTCGTTCGCCTTCTCGATCGCGATCGCCAGCCGGTTGCTGTTGAACTCCAGCTGGTGGTCGTACCGGAACGGCCAGGTCGCCTCCTCTTTCTGGCGCGTGGCCGCGATGAACTCCCCGATCGTCTCCACTGTGATTTTCGCGGCGACTTCTCCCGCGGCGTGGCCTCCCATGCCGTCGGCGACGATGAAGAGTCCCTCGTTCACGTCGAGGGCGTAAGCATCCTCGTTGTGCTTGCGCTTGCGACCGACGTCCGTCAGACCGAAGGCATCGATCGCTGCCGTCATCGAACCGGTCCCCATCGTCACGAACGCTCCGCCGGCGGGCATCCGAGACGAGGGCAGGGGCCGCCGATCTCTCTCGGTCTCACGCCTTGACCGCTCGCTCGGCCCGGATCTCCTCGACGGCTTTGCGTGCGTCCGTCTCGGCCGGGTCCCATCGAACGGCGTCTTGAAACGCCTTCTCCGCCTTGGCGAGGAGACCCGCCTGGCGAAAGATTCGCCCGGCGTCTTTCAGCACGGTCACGTTGTGCGGATCGAGCGCGACAGCCGCCTCCAGGGCCTTCACGGCCGCGTGCAGGTCTCCGGCGCGCGCCGAGGCGAGACCCAGATAGTGTTGCGCCCGCACGTCTCTGGGATCGCGCTGTGCCGCGAGCGCGAAGTTTCCAGCGGCCTCGGCGTAGGCGCCCGACTGATACGCGACGCCACCCAGCTCCAGGTAATCCTGAACGACGGCGTCGCCGGAGCCGCGGGCGGACGCCGCGATCGCCAGCTCCCGGTCGTAGGCCTGCCGCCGCTCCGCATGGGTCAGCACGTTGACAGCACGGGTGAGCTCCTGAAACTTCGCTTCCGCATCCGTTTTGAGGTGACGGGGCGCGCGGTCGGGGTGCGCGTCGCGCGCGAGCACGCGAAACCGCTCGCGGATCTCGCTCTCGCTCGCCTCGCGGCCCACGCCGAGCAGCGCATAGTAATCGACGTTCTGAAACATGTCTTCCGAATAGACCGGGGTTCGGGGGCCCTCGACACTAACATACGGGAAACCGGTTCTTCGGAGCAAGCGGAGGAAATTGTGTCGGCGGTCACGCCGGCGGCGTCGACTCGGCGGAGTCGTTCGGCGATCTAACGGCGCCGGAGGACGAGAAGCTTCCGGGCCGAGGTTCGCAGAACCGATGCGAGATTCCGATCGCGAAAGACGCCGCGCAGCTCCCGCGTCGCCAGGCGCTTCAAGAGGGGCAGGGAGATATCGAGGGGGACACGCGGGTTGCGAACGAGGGCGAGCACGACGGCCGGCTTTCGCATCCATTCCCGGCCCTGTGCGATCCGGCGGTACAGCTCTTCGTCGAGGTTCCGCATCGCCGCGAAGCTCTCGACTTCGTTGACCGAGAGCGAACGGGATTTCATCACCGCGATCCCGATCAGCTTGTTCGTGTCACCGACTAGGATCCGACGCTCTTCCTTGCTTCCCGTGTAAGCGAGCTTGATCTTCTCGCCGATCGTCATGAGCGCGATTCGCCGATAGATCGCGCCGATGAACAGGGATTCAGCCTCCTCGTCCCGCGGAGCGTCCTCGGTCTCGGGCGCCTCGGCCTCCTCATCGTCGAGGCCGATCTCCTCGTCCTCCGCGAAGGAGTCTTCGCTTTCGAGCTCCGGCGCCTCCGCGACTTCGGCCGCCTCCCCTTCGCGCCGGGCCTCGGCGGCGCGCCGCCGGGCTTCCTTCTCGAAGAACTCCTCCGTCAGCTCCGAGAGGAGCCGGCGACCTTCGCCGGTCAGGGCGGGGTTTTCGAGGAGCGCCTGGATGAGCGCGGGTCGGGCGAGAAGGCGCGCCTGGTTCGCAATCAGCGCTTCCTGGGCCCGACCGGTCGCCGTCCGAGCGAGAAAAAGGAGGGTCCCGTCGTCGACGGCGCGGCAGCGGACCACCTCCTCGAGGACGAAAGGGTCGTCGCTTTCGCGAGCCAGCAGATCGAGCTCGTCTCCCCGGGGCGCCCCCGAGGCCACGAAGGCCGCCAATCGGTCGGGAGCCGTCGCGCGCAGGCTCTCCCGCGCGACCGAAGCGGCCTCCGAATCGGTGTCCCGCACCACCGCGAGGAGTGCCCGCACAGAATCGTAAGGATCGAGCGGAAGAAGACCACGAGCGGCGAAGAGGCGGATCTCGCGCGGGGCGCGGCCGCTCCGCAGCAGGGTGACGAGGTCTTCGGGGCTCGAGGGGCCGATGGTCGCCAAGTCTTCGGGCGGGCTACCCTCGCGACGGCGAATCCGGGAGCACAACGTTCCGCACGACCTCTCCGGGGCGGCCGAGCGGGGCCAGAGGTCGTCCGTCGACCGAGACCCGAACGCCGCCCGCGTTGCCGAGGGTCACGCAAAAAGTCTTCTTTGCTTCGAACGTGCGGCTCTCCCCCGCGGACATCATGCCGCCGTACACTTTCTCTCCGTCAGCAGAGATCTCGATCCACGATGGCTCGTCGGATTCCAGGACGAGGTCGACACCCGTTTTCTCGATCGCGGCCTCGGGAGCGGGAGCGTCCTCGCGAATCAGCGGGGTCGGCTCATTCGAGGGAGCCACGTTCTTGAACGAGACCGGCTCGATCCGCGACAGAGGCGATGGTCGCACGACCTTGGGTCGATGATGCTCGGGACTCGCAATCCAGCCGAGCAGAAGAAGCACCGCGGTGACGCCCCCGAGAATCGTTCCGGCAGTCGAGCGACGCCCGCGGAGAAACCGCGATCCGCTCCCCGGTCTGGACGCGATGGGCGGCGGGCCCGCATTCGGTCGGACGTCGGCAAGATACGCATTGATCTTCTCGACCGGATCGAGGCCGAGGTGAAGGCAATAGGCGCGGATGAACCCGCGAATGAAGACGGGCGCCGGAAGCTTCGCGAGATCGCCGCTTTCAAGCGCCGAAAGCAGTCGCAGCGAGATCTTCGTCGCCGCGGAGATCTCTTCGAGTGAGACCTCGCGCACGATCCGTTCGCGTCGAAGCTCGTCTCCGAAGCTCGGAGCCGCCGTTCGAGGATTCTGCATCCTTCGAGGAAAACCTGTCTCTTTTTGCCGGGACGTAAAGTGGTTCGACTTGATGCTAGTCCGCCCGCGCGCGCCGCGCAAGAACTCTTTGCGCGACAGCACGAAGTGCCGGCGGCCCGCCGGGTCCGTCCCGCAGCGCGAGGAGCTCCCCCTCGGCCACCCGGGCCATAAGCGGCTCGGCCGCCCCCGCCGGCAGCGAAGGGTTCCGCAGGAGGGCCTCCCGGACCCCCCTCCGGGGCGCCCAGCGCGGGTGTTCGGCGATCGCCACCAGCGTTTCCGGCCGGGAGCGCGCCGCGGCGGCCACCTGGACGACGTCCGGTTCGGTCGTGAACCGGTTGTCGAGGAAGCCCGCGACGACGCGCGGATCGGGGTCCTGTCGTAGCGCGGCGAGCGTCCCCCGGCCGGTCGTCCGGGCAAGATCGATCCGCTCGGCGAGAGCCATCTCCGGCAGCCGCCGCAGAAGCTGGTTATCCGCCGCCCGCCGCACGTCGGGATGGACGCGCGCATCGGCGGAGAGGCGGGCGAGGCCGCGCCAGAAGAGGGTTTCGACGAGCGAGAGCGCCTCACTGCGCGGTGTGCTGCGGTGCCCGGCCAGCGCGAGACGCACCGCGTGGTAACGCCGGGCGTCCCGGTCGCGCAGGATACGCTCGACCTCCGCCACCGGCAGGTCGGGTCGACGCAACAGCTTCAGATACTCCATTTCGGCGCCCATCCGTCGTCTACCCGGGACTCTTGATTTTGAGCCCCGGAGCTCTCGGTCGACGGCTGGCGCGGGCGAGCCGTCGTGCGAGCCGGCCGACCGCGCCGGCGGCGTCTCTCTCGTTCTCCTCCGCCGCGGCCACCAGCGCCGATCCGACGACCACCCCGTCCGCCAGCTGCGCAGCGAGCCGCGCGGTGGCGGGCGTCGAGATTCCGAAGCCGACGGCCACCGGGAGCCACGCTTCCCCGGACGGTCGTTTTCCCGCCCGTCCCACTGCGCGCCGCGCGCGCGCGACCGTTGCCGGCAGATCGGTCGGGAGAGAATCGCGCATTCCGGTCGTTCCCGGGCGCGAGACGACGTAGAGAAAACCGGTCGAGAGCGAGGCCGCCCGCGACATGCGGGACGCGGGCGACGTCGGCGAAACCAGGAACACCGTCTCGAGGCCGGCTGCGCGGAAGACCGGCTGGATGCCGTCTCCTTCGTCGGGCGGGAGGTCGGTAACAAGGATTGCGTCGAAGCCGGCTCCCCGTGCTTCGCGGGCGGCCCGTTCGAGCCCGCGTCGAAGAAGCGGATTGAGATACGAGAACAGGACGAGCGCGAGCGAGGTTTCGCGCCGGATCTGCTCCGCCATCCGGTACACGTCGACGAGCGTCGTACCGGCTGCCAGGGAACGCGCGGCCGACCTCTGCAGGACGGGACCGTCGGCAATCGGATCGGAGAACGGAACCCCGAGCTCGAGGAGGTCGGCGCCCGCGCCCTCGAGCACGCGCGCGAGCAAGACGGTCGCGTCGGGAGCCGGATCTCCCGCGGTCAAGTACGGGATGAAGGCTGCGCGCCTTTCGGACCGGGCACGCGCGAAAGCGTCGGCGATGCGGGAGGAGTTCAACTCCGTCCGGCCGCGGACAGGACGATCTCGAGATCCTTGTCGCCGCGCCCGGAGAGATTGACGAGGATCCAGGCCTTCTTCGGCATCCGGGCCGCCAGACGGACGGCAAAGGCAATGGCGTGCGCGCTCTCGAGCGCGGGGAGGATTCCCTCGGTCCGCGCGAGGAGCCGAAACGCGTCGAGAGCGTCGGCGTCGGAAACCTTTCCGTACTCGACGCGCCCGAGCGATTCGAGGTGGGCGTGCTCGGGACCGACCGCCGGATAGTCGAGTCCTGCCGAGACCGAGTGGGTCGGCAGAACCTGTCCGGCCGAGTCCTGGAGAAGGAGAGTCCTCGTACCGTGCAGGACGCCCACCGATCCTCCGGCGAAACGGGCAGCGTGATCGCCGGGCCGGCTCCCGCGACCCCCGGCTTCGACCCCATAGAGCCGGACGCGGGTCGCGAGATACGCCGAGAAGAGCCCGATCGCGTTCGAGCCGCCGCCCACGCAGGCGACGGCCGCGTCCGGGTCGCGGCGCGCGAGCCGGCGGAACTGCGCTCGGGCTTCTCGCCCGATCACCGACTGGAAGTCCCGCACCATCGTCGGATATGGATGCGGGCCGAGAGCAGAGCCCAGGACGTAGTGGGTCGTACCGACGTTCTCGATCCAATCGCGCATCGCCTCGTTGATCGCGTCCTTGAGCGTCCGCGAGCCGGAGTCCACGCCGACGACTTCCGCCCCGAGGAGGCGCATCCGCGACACGTTGGACGACTGGCGCGCCATGTCGACCGTGCCCATGTAGACGCGACACGGGATTCCCAGCCGCGCTGCCGCCGCGGCCGTCGCGACACCGTGCTGGCCGGCTCCGGTCTCCGCGATCACGCGGCGTTTCCCCATCCGCTTTGCGAGGAGGATCTGCCCGAGGCAGTTGTTGAGCTTGTGGGCGCCGGTGTGAAGGAGGTCTTCGCGCTTCAGTGCGATGCGCGCCCCGCCCGCGCTCTTCGCGAGCCGCGGCGCCTCCGAGAGCGGCGTGGGCCGGCCGCCGTAGTTTCGCAGGAGCCCTTCGAGCTCGCGACGGAATCGCGGCTCACGACGCCAGCGCTCGAACGCTCTGTCGAGCTCCTCCAGCGGGGCCATGAGAGTCTCCGGCGCAAACCGACCGCCGTACTCGCCGAAGTACCCCTTCTTCCTCCTTTCGCGCGCGCTCATTCCGCCTCGTCCGCTCGCCGGACCGCCTCGAAGAAGCGGCGCATGCGGCGGCGATCCTTGGCGCCCGGCGCGCTCTCGATCCCGGAGGCGACGTCGACGACGTTCGGGCGCGCACGACGGATCGACTCGCCGACGTTCTCCGACCGCAGTCCGCCGGAGACGAAGAGCGGGACCGGCCATCGGCGACCTTCGAGCAGCGACCAGTCGAAGGAAACACCGGTCCCTCCGGGAACGCCCGAGACGGACGTGTCGAAGAGAATGCCCGCGCACCGGTCGAGGAGCGGGGCGGGCGGGATCTCCGCTTGCCGTCCGACGTGCGCGACCGCGAGGACGGGGCGGGGGACGCATTCGAGATCCTCCTCCGAGAGCGGTCGGTGCAGCTGGACGAGGTCGAGCGCCGCCGCACCAATCGCTTCACGAATCGCGGGATAGCTTTCGAGGACGAAGACGCCGACCCGCCGCACCCCGGGAGTGGAGGCCGCCGCGAGCCGCCGCGCCCTCTCCGGCGTGACGCGGCGGGGCGAAAGATCGGAGAAGTTGAACCCGATGAACGCCGCTCCGAGGGCGCATGCCGCGACGACGTCCTCCTCTCGCGTCAGACCGCAGACCTTCACCTCCGTCACCGGACGAGCTCCCGGAGCTTCTGCTCGGGGTCGTCCGCGCGAAGGAGCGTCTCCCCGACCAGAAACGCCTCCCATCCGGCTGCCGAGAGGCGCGAGACGTCGTCGCGGGAGGAGACGCCGCTCTCCGCCAGCCGCACGGGGCCGGCAGGAATCTCTGCGGCGAGAGGCTCCAGCCCGGCGAGGTCCGTCTCGAACGTTCCGAGATCCCGGGCGTTGACCCCGAGGACGTCGGGCTCGACCGCCGCGGCGCGCGGGATCTCTTCGCGGCCATGCGCTTCGACGACCACGGCCAGTCCGCGTTCCGCCGCGCCTCGGCGCAGGTCCGCGAGCTCTTTCTCGCGGAGCGCGCGGACGACGAGGAGGACGGCGTCGGCTCCGAGGGAAACGGCGAAGTCGAGCTGCGCCTCCGAGAGAAGGAAGTCCTTCAGGAGCACCGGCAGCCCCGAAATCCGTTTCGCCCTCGTCACCCACTCGGGGCTGCCCCCGAAGTGGTCCTGCTCCGCGACGACCGAGATCGCCGCGGCATGCCCGCGGCGATAGGCCAAGGCGAACGTCTCGACTTTGCCGTTCGCCCCCACGACGATGTCTCCCGCCGACGGGGACCGCGCCTTGAATTCGGCGACGATCCGCACGCCGGGTTCCCGCAGGGACGCCACGAACCGCGCTCCGTCGCTCCCCGCCTTCGCCGGAGTCTTCGCGGAGTATTCCCCGCGCTCGAGACGAAGTCTCTTGTCGGCCAGGATCCGGTCGAGGACCGCGCTCATGCCGGGGTTCCCGCGGCGCGCAGTTTGTCGAACGTCGCAACGGCGTGCCCTTCGTCGATCGCGACACGCGCGCGTTCGTATCCCTCTTCCAGCCTCTCCGCCAGATCGACGACGACGAGTCCGAGCGCGGCGTTCAACAGCACGGCTTCGCGGCGCGGACCCTTCTCTCCCTCCAGGAGCGCACGCAGCATCGCGGCGTTGGAGGACGCGTCGCCGCCGGCGAGCTCGGCCGCGTCGACGGCCCGTTGTGCGACGTCGCCCGGGTCGTACCGCCAGGGCCGCGTCCAACCTTCCTGGATCTCGATGCCCGAGGCCGGCACGCCCGGGATGAGCTCGTCCAAGCCGTTGGCGGAGTGGAAGACGACCGCCCGCTCCGATCCCAGGGTCGCGAGAGCGTCGGCGAGGAGCCGCACCAGCTCCGGTCGTCCGACGCCGATCATCTGTCGCGTGGCCCCGGCCGGGTTCGCGAGGGGGCCGAGCGCGTTGAAGATGGTCCGGACCCCGAGCTCCCTCCTCACGGTACCGAGCTCCTTCATCGCGGGATGGAACGCGGGCGCGAAGAGGAAGACGAGCCCGATCTCGTCGAGCAACCGTCCCGCGCGGTCCGGATCGAGATCGATCGCAATTCCCGCAGCCGCGAGGACGTCTGCGGACCCGACGCGCGAGGAGATCGAGCGGTTGCCGTGCTTGGCGACGCAGGCTCCCGCGCCCGCTGCGACGATCGCGGTCGCGGTGGAGAGGTTGAACATGTCGCGGCCGATTCCGCCGGGCCCGCATGTGTCGAGCAGCGGCGCTCGGGACGTCGAGACACGGCGCATCCGGCTGCGCAGTGCCGAGACCGCTCCAGCAATCTCGTCGGACGTCTCGCCGCGCGTCGCGATTCCGATCAGGATCGCGCCCTTCTGCGCCTCCGTCGCCTTGCCCTCCATGAGGTCGCCGAAGACGCGCTCCGCGAGGTCGCGTGACAGAGGGTGCCTCGCGGCGACGATCTTGAGGGCTTCCGCGACGTTCGGCGTCACGGCTCCTCCGAATCGGCGGGCGCGGCACGGCGGGCGAGCCGGAAAAAGTTCGCCAGGAGCATTTCGCCTTCGGGCGTCAGAACCGATTCCGGATGGAACTGCACTCCGAACACCGGCTTCGAACGGTGCGCGAGGGCCATGACGTAGCCGTCGTCGCTCCGGGCCGTGACGGCGAGCTCCGCGGGAAGGCCTTCCTCGCGCACGATTAGCGAATGGTACCGCCCCGCATCGAAGGGATTTGGCATTCCGGCGAAGAGACCGGCGCCGTCGTGAAGGACCCGGGAAGTCTTTCCATGACGGGGCGCCCCGGCCCGCTCCACGCATCCGCCGTGGAGCGCTGCGATCGCCTGATGACCCAGGCAGACCCCGAGCAACGGAATTCCTTCGCGCTCCGCTGCCGCGATCGCCTCGAGCGACCGGCCGGCCTTCTCGGGGCGGCCGGGGCCGGGCGAGACGACGATTCCGAGAGGACGACGCGAGACCATGTCTTCCGGATCGAAGCGGTCATTGCGCGATACCGAGATCTCGGGATCGAGCTTCCCCAGCGCCTGGACGAGGTTCCAGGTGAAGGAGTCGTAGTTGTCGACGACGAAGATCAGGACGCGGTCCCTTTCTCTCGCGCGATCTCCACGGCGCGGAAGAGCGCCTCGGCTTTCGACTCCGCCTCGCGGTACTCGTTCTCGGGAACCGAATCGGCGACGATCCCCGCGCCCGCCTGGATGCGGCAGATTCCTTTTTCCACGACCGCGGTGCGGATTGCGATCGCCATGTCGAGGTTGCCCGCGCAGTCGAGATAACCGACCGCGCCTCCGTAGATTCCCCGCCGTGAGCCTTCGAGCTGATCGATCAGCTCCATCGCTCGGATCTTGGGGGCACCGGTCAGCGTCCCCGCCGGGAAGCAGGCGGCGAGGGCATCGGTCGACGTCTTTCCAGCGGGCAACATGCCGCGGACCTCCGACACCAGGTGCTGGACGTGCGAATACCGTTCGACCTCCGCATATCGGGTCACGCGCACGCTTCCGATCTCGCACACGCGCCCGAGGTCGTTGCGGCCGAGGTCGACCAACATCACGTGCTCCGCACGCTCCTTCGGGTCGACGAGAAGACGCGCGGCGAGAGCTTCGTCCTCCTCGGCAGTCTTCCCGCGCCGAATGGTGCCCGCGATCGGCCGGGTCTCCGCGTCCCGGCCGCGGCACCTCACCAGCATTTCCGGCGACGCACCGAAAACCGCCGCCTCGCGGGTCTCGAGATAAAAGAGGTAAGGAGACGGTTCAACGCCCTCAGGGCGCGGTACACCTCGAAGGGGTCCGCGCCGAGCGGTCCCTCCCAGCGCTGCGACAGCACGACCTGGTAAATTTCGCCGGCGAGAATCGCTTCTCTCGCGGCCTCGACCGCACGCAGAAAGGTTTCCTTCGGCATCGCGGGCGTGAATCGCGACGCGGAATTCCGTCCCTCGTCTGCACCCTCTTTTCGCGAACGGCGAGACGGTAGAGAAAGAAATTCCTCCAGGCGGTCGAGTCGCGCGAGCGCGGCTTCCGCCTCGACCTGTTCGTCCCCCGCGACGGAAAGATCCGCGCATGTCAGGAGGAGAAGGCGCTGCCGGACATGATCGAATGCGACGACCGCGTCGAAGAGGAGGAAGAGCGCGTCCGGGATCTCTCCTTCGCGGGAGTGCCGGTCCGGGATCTCCTCGAAGAGCCGCGCGGCGTCGTAGGAGAGGAACCCGACCGCCCCGGCGCAGAGAGGCGGCAGGTCGGGGTCGGGCGCAAAGCCTTCGCGGACCGTGAGTGCCCGGAGCGCTTCGAGAGCGCCGGTGCGGGCCGGGCGGCGGCGGCCGTCGCGCTCGATCTCGACTTCGTGGCCGCGGACAGTCAGACGCGCCGCCGGCGCAACGCCGAGAAACGTGTAGCGCGCGATCGCCGCGCCGCCTTCGACGCTCTCGAGGAGAAAACATTCCGCGCCGGACCTCCGCATCCTGCGGAAGAGGCCGACCGGGGTTCGCTCGTCGCTCGGAAAGGCGCGCGCGACAGGGAACGCCTTGCCCTTCTGAGCGAGGATCGCGTGCTTCTCCTCTTCCCGCCGGCTCATGACGCCTGCGCTCCCGCGAGAATCCGTGCCACTTCCTCGCGCGTCACGCCCTCGACCCCGAAGAGTCGCGCCTGAGCGCCGGCCTGCACCGCGAACATCTCGAGACCTTCGACGACGCGGCATCCTGCGGCGCGGGCGGCGCGGACGGTCGAGGTCTCTTCCCCGTTGCGGCGGTAAACGCAGTCGAAGACGAGCGGCCGTCCCTCGAGGACGCGGACCGGGACGGCCGACGGATCGTCGGCCCGCCAACCCACCGGCGTGGCGTTGACGTAGAGGTCGGCCTCGCTCGCGCCGACGTCCTGCCAGGCGAGCGAGTCGACGCCGAAGCGCTCCGCGATCGCGTCCGACTCCTGATCCCGCCGGCCGGCCACGAAAACCTCGTATCCCAGCCGCCGCGCGGCGACGATCGCGGCGCGCGCGACGCCTCCGGTTCCCAGCACGACGGCGCTCCGCCCCTCGCCGGTGTCATGGTCCGCCAGCGGATCGAAGATGCCGTCGACGTCGGTGTTCTCGGCGCGCCACCGCCGCCGTTCGAGAAAGAGCGTGTTGGCCGCTCCCGTCGCGGAGACGTCTTCGCTCGGCGCTCCGACCCGGGCGGCCCGGGTCTTCCAGGGTTGCGTGATCGAGAAGCCGCGGAACGGCGGATCGAGCTCGATCTCGTTCGGGCGCTCGCGGTCGAAGTCCGAGACCGGGACCGGGAGATACGCGAACGGCAGGTCGCGCCCGCGAAAGAGCGCGTTGTGAACGAGCGGAGAGAGCGAGCCCGACGGGTCGAGAGCGAGGATCCCGAAGAGCGCGAGGGGTCTCTGGGGGCGGTCGGTCGCATAGACGTCGAGAAGCTCGGAGAGAGTCGGCTGGCCCGCGGCGGTGGGACGGCCCAGCGACCCGTAGACGAGCGCGGATCCGAAGAGCGCCGCCAGAATGCGTCCGGGCGCGCTGGCGGGCCCCATCGGGAAGATCGCCGTCCTGCCGTCAGCGCATCGCCGCTGGATCTGGGCCAGATCGAGGCTCGCCCGAAGATGGGCCGCCCCCGCGACGAGTTTGACGGCGAGAGCACCCGTGCAGCGCATCGCCGCCAACCGGGCTTCCCAGTCCGGTGGAATCCCGAACGGAAAGTGCGACGAGACGAGAAGGTGTCGCCGCTCGACGAGATCCCGGTCCTCCGCGAGCCCACTCGCGTGCTCGACGTCCACGACCGCCCCGGCCGCAGCCGCCTCGGAAACGAACCTTCGGTATTCCTCCGCGGATCCTTCGAAGTGGCCGCCCTCCCGGACGCTGCGCCAGGTCACGATCACGGGCCGGGCATCGACCTCGGAGAGCGCGGCGGGCGCGATTCTCTCCGCAGCGCCGTCCATCCGGTACTCGATCGCCGTCGCCCGAGCGGGAACGGCCGCAGCGAGGCGCCTCGCGTCGGCGAGATCGCGCGGCGCGATCGACGCCACGTGGGCAGGAAGCGAAAGCGATCGATCCCTCAAAACGAAAACCCCCGAGCCCTTCCGGGCCGGGGGTCGTTTGCCTCTGGTCTCCCCGCCCCGAAAAAAATCGCGGCAGGGTTCCGAGCCCTCGAGCCCGGACCTTACCGGTTTTCCTCCCGCCAGCACCAGACCGAGCGGCCGTTCATCGTGATGAGGATATCAAACGGTCGACGCTTTCTTCCACCGCGTCCCTCCCGGCGTGTCCTCGAGCACGATTCCCCGGGCGGCGAGCTCGTCCCGGATCCGATCGGCCTCCGCGAAGTCGCGCCTCTTGCGGGCCGCATTTCTTGCCGCGATCTGCGCCTCGATCTCGGCAGGGAGGGGCTCCGCCCGCATCTGCCTGTGAAAAGAAATCACGCCGAGCACCCTGTCCGCCCTCTCGATCGCGAGACGGGCGATCTCGGCTCCCCTTGCATCGAGCGTGCGCTCGTCGAAAGCCTTATTGATCTCGGTCAGGAACGGGAAGAGCACGCCAAGAGCCTGAGGGGTGTTCAAATCGTCGTCGAGCGCGGAGCTGAAGCCGCGGAGGAATTCCTCAGAACGCTCTTCGGCGGGGAACGGTGCCGGCTTGGAGCCCAACGCCGCGCCGAAATCCGAGACGCGGCTCCAGGTCGTAAAAATGTGATCAACGGCGACGGCCGCCCCCGAGAGCGCGTCCCAGGTGAAGTTCAGTTTCTTGCGGTAAGGCACCGAAAGAAGGAGGTATCGAATGGCGGCCGGGTCGTCGCGCCGGGCGAGCACGTCGTCCAGCGTGTAGAAGTTGCCCTTCGACTTCGCCATCTTCTCGCCGTCGACGATCAAGTGCTCGGCATGCAGCCAGACCTCGACGAAGGGGTGACCGGTCGCACCTTCGCTCTGCGCGATCTCGTTCTCATGGTGGGGAAAGATGTTGTCCACGGCGCCCGTGTGGATATCGAAGCGCTGGCCCAGGTACTTCATGCTCATCGCGGAGCACTCGATGTGCCATCCGGGCCTTCCCTCTCCCCAGGGCGACGGCCACGAAGGCTCCCCCGGCTTTGCCGCCTTCCACAGAGCGAAATCCCGCACGTCCTCCTTCTCGTACTCGTCGTCGGCGACGCGGTCGCCGCGGCGCGTCTGGTCCAGGTCGATCCCCGAGAGCCTTCCATAATCGGGGAAAGTCGAAATGCGGAAGTAGACCGAGCCTTCCGACTCATAGGTGTGGCCCCGCTCCGCGAGGCGCCGGATGAGCTCGACCATCTCGGGAACGTGGTCGGTCGCCCGCGGGTATCGCTCCGCGGGCTCGACGTTCAGCCGTCGGATGTCGCGGAAAAACGCCTCCGAATACTGGGCGGTGAAGTCGCCGAGCGGGACGCCGGCCTGCTCCGCGCCGCGGATCGTCTTGTCGTCGACGTCCGTCAGATTCATGACCTGAGTCACCCGGTGGCCGCGCGCAAGGAGGTGTCGGCGCAGGACGTCCTCGAAGAGGAAGGTTCGCAGGTTGCCGATGTGGACGACGTTGTAGACGGTCGGACCACACGTGTAGAGGCGGACGTGCCCCGGTTCAAGAGGCGTGAACTCGACGAGCCGACGTCCGAGCGTGTTGTGGAGCTTCACCAGGCACCACGAGCGTGGCGCCGTTCGATCTTCTTCCGGGTCATCTCCGCTTTGAGCCCCCGCAACCGATCCACGAAGAGAACTCCGTTCAGATGATCGGTTTCGTGGCAGAGGGCCCGGGCGAGCAGACCCGTTCCCTCGATTTCACGGATCTGGAGGTCGGCGTCCGCCGCCCGCACGACGACCCGGGCGGGCCGCACGACCTTCTCGGAGACGTCGGGAACCGAGAGGCAGCCTTCTTCCTCCTTCTGCTCGCCGGAGGTCGAAAGGATAAACGGGTTCACGAGGACGATGATGGCAGAGGCGTCCTCGCCTCCCGACAGGTCGATGACCGCGACGCGTCGGTTGACTCCGATCTGAGGAGCGGCGAGACCGACCCCCGGGGCGGCGTGGCAGGTGTCGACGAGGTCCGTGATCACGCCCGCGAGGTCATCGCCGAAGAGGACCTCCTGGTTCTCGGCGAGAAGGCGCGCGTCTCCCCAGCGAACCAGGTTCCGGATCGACATTGCAGAGGAGAGTAGCAGCCTGCCGGACGGCATCTCGCGAGTGTCCTCGCACTTCGAAATGGTGTCCGCATGGTCGGACAGTCCGTCCCCGGAAGAGCTGGCAGCCTCGGGCGAAGTCTCTGATTCCAAAGTGGCTTATTAGGTAAACGTCTGGACACTCGGGTGGCACGGGCATCGCTCTCTCTTTAAACCGGAGGATGCCGATGAGCTCCACGAAGCGGGTTTTCCTGGGCGTGGCCCTGACGTTGTTGACGGTCGCGACCGGTTTTTCCCAATACCAACCCTCATCCCGGCCGACCAACTCCGACCGGCCGTCCGACGGCCAGCGCAACGGTTACTCGTACGTCCGCGAGACGGTCGGGGGTGTGACCGTCCAGTCGCGCTGGAACGGACGCGTGACCGCCCGCCGAAACATGCCGATCTCCGCCGGCGACGAGATCCTGGTCTCCGAGGCGGGCCGTGCCGAGATCGGGCTCGCTGACGGCAATCTGCTTTTCGTCGGCGGAGGAACGCGAGCGCGCTTCACTTCTCTCAACGATCAGCAGGGCGAGAACGACGATTTTTCGGCGATCGACCTCCGTGACGGTTCGGTGGTCCTCGCGACGACGGGTGCCGACGAGAAGTCCGTCCCTCGGATCGACACCGAGGACGCGACGGTTTACCTGTCCGCCAGCTCGCGAGTCCGGGTCAACGCCGATCCACGACGCGGGACGGTCGTCGTCGTGCGCGCCGGCTCCGCGGAAGTCCGCACGCGATTGGACAGTTACACGGTAGACGCCGGTCAGTACCTGATGGTCCAGGGAGACGAAACACCCGACATCTCACGAGGCGTTTTCTCGCGCGACCGGTTCGACCTGTGGTGCGCCGACCGGCTGGAGGGCCTCTCGGACGAGACCGCCCGAAGCGCCTCGGTTCGCTACGTGGACGAGGATTACGCGAGCGACGTCGTCGCTCTCGACGACTACGGCGACTGGGAGTACAACTCCACCTACTCGACGAACGTCTGGGTCCCCCGGGTCTCGATCGGATGGACGCCTTACTCCTCCGGGACCTGGTATTACACGCCGATCGGTCTGACCTGGTGGTCGTGGGATCCGTGGGGTTGGTATCCCTTCCACTACGGCAGCTGGTTCTTCGACGTCGGCTTCCACCACTGGTGCTGGGCCCCCTCTTACGTCTACTCACCGGCGTGGGTCTACTGGGGCTATACGCCGGGCTACGTCGGTTGGTGTCCGGTCGGCTACTACTCGTTCTTCTCCCCCTGGTTCGACAACTACTACCGCTCCTGGGGGTGGACGGGCGGATACAGCCGAGCGCGGAACCTCGTATTCGCCCTTTCGGGGACGTTCAAGACCTCCAAGGTCGATCTCGGCGGCTGGAACTTCGCCGCCTCCCGGTCGCTCGGAACGACCTCCGACCGGCTGGCGGTCGTACCGGGAACCCGGATCGCCTCGACGCTCGGCGACCAGATCGCGATTTCCGCGAAGCCGATCGTCGTCTCTTCGCGTGGTGAGTCGGTGTCGCAGGCGATTCAGAACTACGTGAAGGAAGCTCCCGCTCTGATCGAGCGCACCAAGTCGCGGGACGCAACGCGTCTCGCTCCGGTCCTCGCACGCGAGAAGTCGCTGCCCCCCTCGACCCTGGACGCCTTGCGGGAGCGGGCTGTCGTGACCGGCCGCGGGCAGCTCGGAGGACCGGGCGCCGACGAGCTCGCCTCCCGCGGAACGATCGTCGAGAGAGGCCGTTCGGTCACCGAGTTCCTGGGCAGTCGCGGCGGCGCCGAAAAGCTTGGCGGCGACAAGGGATCCGCTTTCGCGCGCGGACGCAAGGCCGGCGTCGCGCCGATCGTGTCGGGAGAGACCGCCCGCGAGGCGCCGGCCACCGCTGGACCGCGTAGCGAGGACGTCTGGCGCGGTCGCGGCCGGGAGATCGGCCGCGCCCCGGCCCCCGACGTCTCGGGCATCGAGCGCGGCGACAAGGGCCGCGGCCGGCCGGAGACCGTGGCCCCGCGCGAAGGAAGGGCGACGGATCGATCCGAGCCGGCTCCGCCTGCGCAGGACTGGCGTCAACGCGCGCCGGATTTGAAGCGGGAAGCCCCGCCGCCCCCCGATCGGCCGGGACGCGCGCCCGACGAGATCGAACGGCGCAAGCCCGGTAAGTCGGTTTCGCGTGAGGAAACGTGGCGGGGCCGCCCCGAATCGCGGCGGGTCGCGCCGGTGCCCGAACCCCGCAGCTCCGAACCGGGCTGGCGGAGCCGCTCCGAGGTCCCCCCCGCCCGACGCGTGATCGAAGGTGCAGTTCCGGGCCGCCGCTGGCAGGCGGAAACCGAAAGCGCACCGCATGGCCGCCAGAGCCTTGGCGGGGCCGACTGGCGCCAGCGAAGCCCCGAGAGGGTGGCGCCCGCTCCGCGGGAGTATCGACTCCCACCGCGGGAGTACGGTGCACCGCCGGCCCGCGAGTATCGCCCCGAGCCCCGCGAGTTCCGGGCGCCCGCCCCGCGCGAGTACCGCGAGCCGCCCCGCGTCGAACGGGCGCCGCAGTCCTCCGCTCCGTCAGCTCCTGCCTCCGGTTCCAAAGGTCACGGCAAGGGTCACAAAGGCTGATCTCCGGTCCAAAGGGATTTCCTCTTCCTCACACCGCGCCTTCGGGCGCGGTCTTTTTGTGTCGGCGCGGCGTCGAAATCGAGCCGTCGCTCGTGGGAAACTACAATCCCGATCCGATGACCGACCTGCGTCCGTCGACTCTCCTGGGCAGCGCCCTGTTCGTCTTCTACTGCACCGCCGTGGGCGTCTATCTTCTGCTTCGCCCGTGGACCGGTGGCGTGGGTGGAAGCGGGTGGACCGGCTCCGGCTTCTTTCGAGGGTTCGTGTCGGGTCTCGGACTCGTTCACCTCTTCGCCGGGGCGTCGGACCTGAGAGTCCTCTCCCGGGAGCTGTCGGACGACTCCGTTCCCGATCGATCCGCCGGATGAAGTCTCTCTACGTGACCGACCGACGCGCGATCGGAGACGCCACCTTCGAGCGGCTCCTCGACTCCCTCTACGGCGCAGCTGGCATAACCGTCGAGCTCCGAGAAAAGGGGACGCCCGACAGAGAGACTCTGCGCTGGGCGGAATCGGCGCACCAAAGGCTCGGTTCGGAAGTCCCTCTCTTCGTGAACCGGAGACTCGACGTCGCGCTCGCGGCAAAGGCCGACGGCGTTCACCTGCCCGCCGACGGCCTGCCCCTTTCCCGCGTCCGCTCGGCGTCCCCCCGCGGGCTGCGAGTAGGAGTCTCGACGCACTCCGTCGAAGAGGCAGTCCGTGCGATCGGCGAAGGCGCGGACTTGGTCGTGATCGGACCGGTCTTCGAGACGCCTTCCAAGGTTTCGTTCGGAGCGCCCCTCGGGCCGGGCGTTCTGGAAGATCTTCCGCCGCTCTCGGCGCATGATGCGGAGATCTTTGCGATCGGCGGGATTGCCGAGCGGCGGCTCGAAGAGATTGCGCGGTTCCGCAGCTCCCTGTCGGGAATCGCCGCCATTCGACTCTTTCAGGAGGCCGCCGATCCGCGCGCGGTCGTGGAAATGATCGGACGGTTGTGAAAACCCTCGACCGGATCAAGCCGATCGGCGAAAAGCTCCCTCTTCTCGTGCGGCGCCTGATCGGCCCGCTCGCGCTCGTCGCAACGGTCATCGCCGTGGTGCTGCTCTTGACGGCGCTCAAGGTCCCGACCACCAACGCACGGGGAGACCACGACTACGGGGCCCTCGCGATCGGCATCGCCGTGGCCGTCGTCGTGACCCGGCTATTCGATTACATCTTTTTCGACGTCGCGTTTCGACTGCGGCGCAAGACTCCCGCGCCGGCGCTTCTCCGGCAGCTGGTGGGGCTGCTCGTCTTCGGAGTTGCGGCAGCCATCCTCCTCCGGGTGATCCTTCAGGTCGAGCTGACGGGCGTTCTCGCGACGTCCGCCGTTCTGACCGTCGTGATCGGTCTCGCCCTGCAGGACACGCTCGGGAATCTCTTCTCGGGCCTCGCCCTTCATCTCGAGAAGACCGTCCAGGTCGGCGACATGGTCCGCTCCGGCGAGATCTTCGGAACGGTCGAGCAGCTCACCTGGCGGGCGATCAAGCTGCGGACGATGGAAGGCAACGTGCTGTTGATCCCGAACAGCGTCGCGAGCCGGGAGCGCCTCGAGGTCTTTCCGCGGCCGGGTCGGCCGATTGCGCGAATCCTCAAGGTCGGACTCGAGTACGACCAGCCGCCCGCGCCGGCCCGGGACGCGCTCGAAGCGGCGGCCCGGGATCTGCCCGGAATCGCTTCCTATCCGGAACCGATCGCTTACGTGAAGAGCTTCGATGACTTCGCGATCTCCTACGAGCTGCGCTTCTGGCTGGAGGACTACGCGAAGTTCCTCGATCTCGACTCGCAGATTCACGAGCGCGTGTGGTATCGGCTCGACCGGGAGAACATCCGAATCGCCTACCCCGTGATCCGCCAATTTCAGTACAAAGCGGGGGATCTGGTCGTTCCGTCCCGGCGCGCGTCGATCGAGGCGGCAATCTCGAACGTCGATCTCTTCGCCTTGCTTTCCGACGAGGCACGGGGCCGCGTCGCCGACGGCGCGAAGGAGCGACGCTTCGCTGCGGGCGAGACGGTCGTGCGTGAGGGAGACCGCGGTTCCTCGATGTTCGTCGTGGAAGCGGGCCGTCTCGGCGTATCGGCTCACGGGAGCGTCGGGCAGAGCCAGAGGCTCGCCGTGCTCGAGCCGGGAGCCGCATTCGGAGAGATTAGCCTCCTGACCGGCGACCCACGCACGGCGACCGTCCGCGCGCTGACGGAAGCGACCCTCGTCGAGATCGACAAGGCGACGCTGTCACCGATCCTCCGCGAGAATCCTTCGATCGTCGGGATGCTCGAGCTGACGATGCAGGAGCGGCGTAAGCGCGCCGCCGACGCCCTCGAAGCCGCGCGCGGGGAAGAGGCCGATCGAACGGAGGATCGGACCCCTTTGCGGCAGCGGATCGCGCGATTCTTCGGGCTGAAGTGAGAGCTTTCTCCGCGGGCTCGATGGTGAAAGTCCTCCTCGGTCTCGACTTGATCGAAGTCGACCGTGTCGCCCGAGTGCTCGAACGTTGGGGCGACCGTTTTCTCGATCGCGTCTTCCGCCCGGGTGAGGTCTCGGTGAGTCGCCGGCATCCGCGGGCGCGGGCGGAGCACGTGGCGGGCCGGTTCGCCGCGAAAGAAGCGGCGATGAAGGCACTCGGCACCGGGTGGCGGGGTCTCGCGTTCGTCGACGTCGAGGTCGGGCGCGATCCACGCGGGAAGCCGACGCTCTCTTTCCACGGACGCGCGCTCGATCGTTGCCGGCAACTGCGCGTCGCGAGCATGGAGGTCTCGATCACCCATACCAGGACGATGGCGGCCGCGGCCGTCGCCCTCGTGACCGAGGAGTAGCCTACAGACGGGCGTCGACACCTGCTATCTTTCCGGGCTTCGACCATGGCGACTCCCGGCGACTACAAGGCGACGCTGAACCTCCCGAGGACCGAGTTCCCGATGAAGGCGGACCTCCCTCGGCGGGAACCGGAGAGGCTCGCCGCCTGGAAGAGAATCGGGCTTGAAGCGGCGCTGCGCGCGACAGCGGCAGGCCGGCCCCGATTCATTCTCCACGACGGTCCCCCGTACGCGAACGGCAACATCCACATCGGAACGGCGTTGAACAAGATCCTGAAAGACTTCGTCGTGCGGAGCCGGTCCATGCTCGGCTTCGACGCTCCGTACGTGCCAGGCTGGGACTGCCATGGCCTGCCGATCGAGCGGAAGGTGGACCAGGAGCTCGGAGCAAAGAGACGGGAGATGTCGGCGGTCGAAATTCGGCGAGCCTGTCGCGACTATGCCGAACGATACATCTCGATCCAGCGGGAGGAGTTCCAGCGCCTCGGCGTCGGCGGGCACTGGGATCGGCCGTACACGACGATGAGCCGCGAGTATGAGGCGCAGATCGCGTGGGCCTTCGGGGAGTTCTTTCAGCGGAATCTCGTTTACCAGGCCTTGAAATCCGTCCGCTGGTGCTTTGCCGATCGAACGGCTCTCGCCGAGGCGGAGCTCGAGTACGAGGAGCGGACCGACCCGGCGATCGACGTGGCATTCCCCGTGGCACGGGAGGTCTGGGACCGCTTTCCGAAGGAGGACCGGCCGAGCGGGACCGAGGACGAGCCGGTCTTCGCCGTGATCTGGACGACGACTCCCTGGACGATCCCGTCGAACCTCGCGATCGCGGTTCACCCGGAGGAGCGTTACGAGCTCGTCCGCGCGGGCAAACGGTTCTTCCTCGTTGCGGAGAAGCTCTCGGCGGAAGTCACGCGACGGGTGGGCTGGAAGGACGCGACGGTTCTCGGGGTCGCACGCGGCGCGGATCTCGTCGGCCTCCGTTATCGCCACCCGCTCGAAAAGGAGATGCGGGGGGATCTGACCCCCGAGGAAGAAGCGCGCTCCTTCCGCTTCGTCGCCGGCGACTACGTCACGATGGACGCGGGGACGGGGCTCGTCCATACCGCGCCGGGCGCCGGAGAGGACGACTTCCAGACCGGCGTGCGCGAAAAGCTGCCCATCCTGTCTCCGGTGGACGCCGCCGGTCGGTTCACGACGGTATCCCGATACCGAGGCAAGAAAGTCCTGGACGCGAACGCGGAGATCGTGAAAGACCTCGACGCGGCCGGGTCTCTCCTCCACGTGGAGCCCGCCTTCCGCCACGAGTATCCGCACTGCTGGCGCTGCAAGAACCCGGTGATCTTTCGAGCGACCGTGCAATGGTTCGTGCAGCTCGACGAACCCCTGGCCGACGTACGCGCCGGCGCTCTCGAAGCGATCCGGCATGTGCGGTGGGTGCCCGCCTGGGGAGAGTCCCGGATCGCCGGGATGGTCGAGAACCGGCACGAGTGGGTCATCTCCCGGCAGCGTCGCTGGGGCTCACCGATCACGCTCCTCTACGCGACTCGCGGAGACGAGCGGCGGGTGTATCCGTGGAAAGAGTCCCCGGAAGAGCAGAAGAAGTTCTTCGAGCACGTTGTCGCGATCTTCGAGCGGGAAGGGGGCGACGCCTGGTACGCGCGGCCCGCGGTCGACTTTCTCCCCCCCGGCGCCGATCTCAAGAATTTCCGTCCGCAAGACTTCGTCGCCGAAACCGACATCCTCGACGTTTGGTTCGACTCGGGCGTCTCGCATCTGGCCGTTCTCCGCTCCGGCGAATGGCCCGAGTTGACGCGGGGCGGAGACGGCCCCCCCGCCGATCTCTACGTCGAAGGGCACGATCAATATCGCGGCTGGTTTCAGTCGTCGCTCTTGACGTCGGTCGTGCTCTGCCGCGCGGCGCCCTACCGTGGGGTCGTGACGCACGGGTTCGTCGTCGATGGATCCGGACGGAAGATGTCGAAGTCTCTCGGCAACGTCATCGAGCCGCAAAAGATCCTCGACAAGTACGGCGCCGACATTCTGCGCCTCTGGGTGACGAGCCTCGATTACCGGGACGACGATCCGATCTCGGACGAGATCCTCGCGCGATGCGCGGAGGCCTACCGCAAGATCCGCAACACGGCGCGGTACCTCATCTCCAACCTGTACGATTTCGATCCCGCCGCGGGCGCCGCTGCGCCGCAGGACCTGCTGCCTCTCGACCGGTGGGCGCTCCACCAGACTCGACGCCTCGCGGAGCGGCTGTCCGACGCGTACCGCGACTACGAGTTTCACCTCGTGTACCATTCCCTCGTCAACTTCTGCGCGACGACGCTCTCCGCTTTCTATCTGGACGTGCTGAAGGATCGGCTGTACGCCTCTCCCGCGGCTTCCCCGGAACGCCGCTCCGCGCAGACGGCGATGAACCGGATCGCGCGCTCGATTGCGACCCTGGCCGCTCCGGTGCTGCCGTTCACGTCCGAGGAAATCTGGGAAGCGCTGCCCGGCTCGAAGGAACAATCGGTCCACCTCGCGCGTTTCGACGGGCTGGATGACCTTCCGGAAGAAGCCATTCCCGAAGAGGCCTGGAACCGCCTGATGAAGCTGCGTGAAGAGGCGGCCGTGCTGCTCGAAGCCGCACGGCGGGAGAAAACGATCGGGTCCTCGCTCGAAGGCGGAATCGTCCTGACGCGAAACGAGGCGCTCGAGAGCGACCGTGCCGCGACCGGCACGGACGGCGCTGGTCTCGCCGATATCTTCATCGTGTCGGAGACGACGGTCGTTTCGGCGCCGACGGACGACGGCTTTACCGCCTCCCAGGCCTATCCCGGTCTTCGGCTCAAGTTCGCGAAGGCGCGCGGACGGCGCTGCGAGCGGTGCTGGAAAGTGACACCGGAAGCGGAGCCGGATGGAATCTGTGCTCGCTGCCGGCGGGCGCTCGAGGCCCTGGCGGCCGAGCCCGCCGGTCTGACGCGATGAGCCTCTTTCAGCGCCTGAAGGAGAGCGCGGTCTACCGCACCGGGTATTTCCTCGTCTCCCTCGCTGTCCTCTTGACCGACCAGTGGACCAAGGGCGTCGTGATGCGCACGTTCCAGGTCCACGAGTCGCGCGAAGTCGTTTCCGGCCTGTTCGATCTGACCTATGTTCAGAACTCGGGCGCCGCCTTCGGACTCTTCGCTTCCGTGGACTCTTCCGTCAAGGCGATCGTGCTGAACAGCGTCGCGGTGCTCGTCTTCCTGATCGTCTCCGGTTACGCGCTCCGGTCGTCGCACAAGAGCGTCCGGCTTCAGGTCGGCCTCGCCTTGATCTTGGGCGGAGCGGTGGGCAATCTCCTCGACCGGGTCCGGTTCACGTACGTCGTGGACTTCCTGGATTTTTCGATCTCCGGACACCACTGGCCCGCTTTCAACCTGGCCGACTCGGCGATCTGCGCAGGGGTCGCCCTTCTCTTCCTCGATATGCTCCAGCGCGAGGACGAGGCGGAGGCGCGCTCCGTCGGCTCCGGATAGTCCGTGTTTCCCCGGCTCGTCCGCATCGGTTCGTTCTACATCCCGACGTACGGGGTCGTTCTCGCGATCGCGTACCTCGTCGGGATCTGGATGCTCCGCCGCAAAGCCAGGGCCGAAGGACTGCCGGAGCAGAAGATTTTCGACTTCTCGCTCTACGTGCTGGCGGCCGCGATCCTGGGGGCAAAGCTCCTCCTCGTAATCGTCGAGTGGCGCCATTACATGAAAAGCGCCGGCAACTTCATCGAGGTCCTCCGCTCCGGTGGCGTCTTCTACGGCGGGCTGATCGCGGCAACCTTCGTCGGCATCGCATACATGCGGAAGCACCGGCTGCCGGCATGGAAGATCGCCGACATGGGAGCCCCCTCGATCGCGCTCGGCGAGGCGATCGGGCGCTGGGGTTGCTTCGCGGCGGGCTGCTGCTACGGCAAGCCGACCGAAGGCCCGTTCGGGGTGACGTTCCGCGATCCGTTCGCCCACGAGGCCGTCGGCACCCCGTTGAACGTTCCGCTCCACCCGACGCAGATCTACCTCTCGGCAAACGCGTTCGTGATCTTCCTGATCCTGCAGTGGGCCTACCGGAGGCGGACGTTCGACGGCGAAATCTTCTGGCTGTATGTCCTTCTCTACGCGATCACCCGGGGAATCCTCGAGACGTTCCGGGGCGACTCTATCCGCGGGTTCCTGATTCCCGGCGTTCTCTCGACATCCCAGTTCATCGGGCTTGTGGGGGTCGCAGCGGCTGTGGGAATGCTGATCTACCTTTCGCGCCGGGCGAGCGCCCCCGCATGAGTTGATCCGCCGCTTCCGGGTCGGCGTCCCGTCGGAAGGCACCCGTCTCGATCTCTTTCTCGCTTCCGCCTGCTCCGATCTCTCGCGCTCGCGGATTCAGAAGCTGATCGACGAGGGGGCGGTCCGGCTCGGAGGCTCCACCGCGAAACGCTCTCACGTCGTTCGAGCCGGCGAAGAGGTCGAGGTGGAAGTCCCGGAGCCTCGCGCCGTCTCGATCGAGCCCGAAGAGATCGCCCTGTCGGTTCTCTACGAGGACGAGCACATCCTTGCGATCGACAAGCCTCCGGGGCTCGTCGTCCATCCCTCCCCCGGTCACGATTCCGGCACGCTCGTGAACGCGCTGCTCCACCACGTGCGCGATCTGTCGGGAATCGGCGGAGAGCTTCGCCCGGGAATCGTCCACCGGCTCGACCGCGATACCACCGGGGTCCTCCTCGTCGCGAAGACCGACCGCGCGCACGCGTCGCTCTCGAGGCAGATGAAGCAGCGCACTCTGCGCAAGGAGTACCTCGCTCTCGTCGCCGGCTTCCCTCGCGTCCGAAAGGGCGAGGTTGCACTGCCGATCGGGCGCGACCCGCGCGACCGTAAGAAAATGCGGGCCTTTCGGAGCACGGAAACCGCCCCGGTCGGGGCGAAGGAGGCACACACTCTCTACGAGATCGAGCGCGAATGGCCGGAGCTGTCGATCGCGCTCCTCAAGTGCCGGCTCGTCACCGGGCGAACCCATCAGATCCGCGTGCACCTCGCGGCGGTCGCTCTGCCGGTCGTCGGCGATCCCGTCTACGGCCGGCCGCGTTTCGATCGCGTCCGTGATCCGAATCTGCGCTCGACGCTGGCGACTTTTCCGAGGCAGGCACTCCATGCCGAACGGATCGGCCTGCGCCATCCGGCAACGAACGAAGAGATGGAGATCGTGGCTCCCCTGCCGGACGACCTGCGTGGACTGATCGCGGCGGTCGATGCGGCCGGGGCTACTCGACCGACTGAGTGACGCGTCGGAAGACGGTGACTGGTTTTCCGTCGTCCCGGCGGAAGGTGCTCGCCTCGCGCAAGCCGCTCCCCGCAAGAGCGATCCGGCTCGCGGAATCGAGATCGTTCGAATAGAACGCCGCGGCCTCGACGCCCGAGACGGCCTCGGCGAGCGCCGCGGGGTCGAGCGGCCGCGACGGGGGGACGTCGCGGATTCGCACGCGCGGCAGGTACAGCTGCGCGCCGTAGGCCCACGTCTGCTCGAGCGCCACCGACCGGGGCGGCGGATCCATCCGCGCGAGCGACCGCGCCGCGGCGACCGCCGGTTGGGATTTCCCGCGGAGAAGGAGGACGCTCGCAAGGGCTCCATACACGGCGGCGAGCGCGAGGGCAGCGCCGGCGATCCGGGGCGCCTTCGCCCGCAGCCGGTCCCAGCCGAACGCCGCGGCGATCGCCACGAACGGAATCGCCGCCTGAAGATACCGGTACTGCTTGTAACGGAAGAGCGAGAGAAGCAGAACGATCGACGCGATCAGCGTGACGGGCAATCGCAGCCGCCGGTCGCGGACGGCGAGAGCGATCAGCCCGAGGTGAACCGGGCCCGCCCAGCGGAGAACGTTTCTCGCGTACTGATACCAGGGCTTGTCGCCCGTCGCGGACGGTGGCGGCGAGCCCGAGTGCATGACGCGCACGAACTCCGAGAGGCTCGCGAACGGCCGGCCCCAGGTGACCGCGTCGAACACGCCGAGCAGAAGAACAACGCCGGCCAAGAAGCCGCCTGCGATCGCGCCCTGTTGACGCAGGTCCCGCGACCGGATCCACGCGAAGGTTAAAAGCGGAAGGATCAGGACTCCCTCGCTGAACCGGACGGCGCAGCCGGCCGAGACGAGGAAGCCGGCCAGGATCCCGCAGGGAATGGACCGCCGGCTCGCCGCCGCGAGGAGGGTCGCGGCGACGAAGAACGCGGCCGAGATCGGGCGCGGGTACGGAGTTCCGCCATACGCCCATGGCAGCCAGTGGACCGCATAAAGGAACGCCGCGACGAGGGCAACGCTGTTCGACTCGCCGAGGACGCGGGCAAACGCGAAGACGAGAGCGATCGCGGCCGTCGAGAAGAGCGCGGTCGGGATCGCCGCGAGGAAGGTCGCGATTTCCGGCGAGACGGGTCCGAACCAGGACGCGACCCGTAGGGCGGGCGCGACCAGGGCGACCGGGTGGAAAAGGCTGCGAAGCGACCAGGGCGTGTACTCGAAGCCGGTCGAGTGGGCGAGCGCGGTTTCGACGATCTCGAGATCGTCCCCGGTCAGGAAGCCGTCGAAGCGCCAGGCGAACACGATCTTCGACGTCAGGGACAGCGCCAGCAGCCCCGCGAGAAGCGCGGCCGAGCGCCGTCCCTCTCTTTCTTCCGGCGTTCGGGCTACCCGCTCTTCTTCTTCGACACCACGACGACCGGCGGAATCTCCTCCTTGCGCACGAGCGCGTTGAAGTCGGCGAGGTCCTTGCCGAGCGCTTGGTCGAGCTCCGCCAAGATCGAGGCGAGCTTGCCCGAGACTTCCTTGTAATAGGTCCACGAGGAGTCCGTCGGCTTAGAGTCCGCCGACGAGGCCGCGACCGCGATCCCGATCAGCTGGTGGTCGAGCGCGGGCGGAAAGTTCAGGACGTCCTGGTTCGACTTCAGGTCCGGATTGACGAGCTTCTTCTCGATCGAAGTCAGCTTCTCGGAAAGAGTCTTTCCCTTCTCCTTCAGCGCCGTCCCCTTGCCGAGCTTCTCGGCGCGCTCGCCGATCGCCTGTGCCTGAGCCTTCGCGTCGCGGATTCTCGCGACGGCGTCGTGCGCTTCCTCGATCCGGTCGCGAACGTCCGACAGCAGCCGGAATTGGTTCTTCAGGTCTTCGTCGCTCGCGGACGCCTCGGGATGGCGGCGCACCTCGACGGGCTGCGTGAGCGTCGCCCCGGCGTACTTCAACCGGACGCTGTAACTGCCGGGCGCGACGCGGGGACCCTGGCGCGTTCCCCACACGACGGCTTTCGGGATGAGCGCAGGCTTCAGGATCCGCATGTCCCACGTCAACCGGTTCACGCCGGCCTTGGCCTCGATTGGCTTGTCGGCGGTCTCGTCCTCGCCCGGCCCCGCCGACTCCTCCTTGTCCTTGTCTTTTTTCTCGGTCGTGTAGGTGCGGATGACCTTTTCGCCGTCCAGAAACTCGATCGTGAGCGGTTCCTTCTCGGACGGCTTCTCCTTCAGCCAGTAGGAGACGGCGACGCCGCCCGGCGGGTTCTTGCCGAGCGCTCCGCCCGGCCCTTCGTCGTCGGA
>DASWDK010000175.1:0-2658 GCA_036395335.1 Thermoanaerobaculia bacterium | reverse complement strand
GCCGCATCATCCACGCCGGCGCTCTGTCGACCGGCCGGCCATGGCAGGCGTCGAGAAAGCGCCGGGCCGACGAATTCTCCGTAGTCACCGGTCCAATGATAACGAGGAGCGTCCGGCCTCGAGCGTCAGTTGGGATCAGGCGACCAGCTGCCGGAGGACGTAGGGCAGGATCCCGCCGTGTCGGTAGTAGTCGACTTCGATGGGCGTGTCGATCCTCGCGTTCAGACGGACCTCTTCGACGGCGCCGTTCGGCCTCTGAATCGTGAGCGTCACCGCCCCGCGCGGACGGAGGCCGGCCTCGATCCCGGTCAGGTCGAACAACTCGGTGCCGTCGAGACCGAGCGTGCGTGCGCCGACTCCGTCCGGGAACTGGCAGGGGAGCACGCCCATGCCGACCAAGTTCGAACGGTGAATCCGCTCGAAGCTCTGCGCGACGACGGCGCGTACGCCCAGGAGCCGCGTGCCCTTCGCCGCCCAGTCGCGCGAGCTCCCCGAGCCGTATTCTCCTCCGCCGAAAACCACGAGCGGAACGCCCGCGGCCTGATACTTGATCGCCGCGTCGTAGATCGACATCCGCTCGCCATGTGGCTGGTAGATGGTGACGCCGCCTTCCTCACCCGGCACCATGAGGTTGCGGATCCGGACGTTCGCGAAGGTGCCGCGCGTCATCACACGGTCGTTGCCGCGGCGGGATCCATAGCTGTTGAAGTCTTCGGGCGCGACCCCGCGCTCCTGCAGGTAGAGGCCGGCGGGACTTGTCCTCTTGATCGCTCCCGCCGGGCTGATGTGGTCCGTCGTCACCGAGTCTCCGAAGATCGCGAGCGCGCGCGCTCCCTTCACGTCGGAGACGTCGCCCGGAGTCATCGAGAATTTCTCGAAGAACGGCGGCTCCTGGATGTAAGTCGACGAGTCGTCCCATGGGTAAACTTTGCCGGTCAACGCCGGGATGTCGTTCCAGAGCGGGTTTTCCTCGGCAGCGCGGCCGTAGAGCCGCCGATAGGAGTCGGGGCCGACGGCCGCCCGCGCCGCCGACGCGATCTCTTCGGAAGAGGGCCACAGGTCTCGGAGGTAAACGTCCCGACCGGAAGAGTCGGCTCCGATCGGCTCGGAGGTGAGGTCGCGGTCGACCCGGCCGGCGAGCGCGAACGCGACGACGAGCGGCGGGCTCATCAGAAAGTTCGCCTTGATGCTCTGTTGAATCCGCGCCTCGAAGTTGCGGTTGCCCGAGAGAACGGAAGCCGTGATGAGGTCCTTTCCGGTGACGACCTCCTCGACGCGGGGATCGAGCGGACCCGAGTTTCCGATGCAAGTCGTGCAGCCGTAGCCGACCAGCTGAAACCCGAGCTGATCGAGATACTTCTGGAGCCCGGCGCGGGCGAGGTAGTCGGTCACGACGCGGGAGCCGGGAGCAAACGAGGCCTTGACGTAAGGAGGCACGGAGAGCCCGCGCTCGACTGCCTTCTTCGCGAGAAGTGCCGCGCCGAACATGAGCGCCGGGTTCGACGTGTTCGTGCACGACGTGATCGCCGCGATCAAGACGTCTCCGTGTCCGAGTGCGACGGACGCGGGCGGCAGGACCTCCCCGGGAACATCGCCGACCCGCGTGGGGCTCGGGCGGTTGTTGACCATTTCGATCTCGGTCAGCGGGTTCGTGTCCTTCTTTCCCGCGACGAACGGTTCGAGCTCCTGCTTGCCCCCTCCGACGAGCGGCTTCACGGGCGTCGTCGTGTCCGTCCCGATCCGGGTGGGAAACCGGCGCGACACGCTGTCCGGCGGCTTGCCGTAGCCGCCTTCCGAGGGCGCCTTCACCAGAAGCTCCCGGAAGACTCGGCCGAGATCGGGGAGCGGGATCCGGTCCTGAGGCCGCCGCGGCCCCGAGACGCTCGGACGGACACTCGCGAGATCGAGCTCGAGCAGCTGCGAGTAGTCGCACTCTCCGCCCCGGGGCATCCCGAACAGTCCCTGGGCCTGGTAGTAGCTGCGGAAGGCGGCGACGTGCTCATCCGAGCGCCCGGTGGCGAGAAGGTAACGGCAGGTCTCCTCGTCGATCGGGAAGAAACCGATCGTGGCCCCGTACTCCGGCGCCATGTTCGCGATGGGCGCGCGATCGGTCACCGGAAGCGACGCCGCGCCCTCACCGTGGAACTCGACGAACTTGCCGACCACGCGTGTCTTCCGGAGCATCTCGGTGACGTGGAGCGCCAGGTCCGTCGCCGTCGCCCCATCGGAGAGACGCCCGGTCATGTGGACTCCGACGACGTCGGGCGTCAGCATGTAGACGGGCTGCCCGAGCATGCCTGCCTCCGCCTCGATGCCGCCGACCCCCCAGCCGACGATCCCCATGCTGTTGATCATCGTCGTGTGGGAGTCGGTCCCGACCAGCGTGTCGGGAAAGTAAATGCCCTCCCGCTCGACGACGCCGACCGCGAGCCGCTCCATGTTGACCTGGTGCACGATGCCGACGCCCGGCGGCACGACCTCGAATCCATGGAACGCGCGGGTACCCCACTTCAGGAATTCGTACCGGGCTCGGTTTCTCCGGAACTCCACTTCCATGTTGAGCCGGAGCGCATCGGGAGTGGACCAGTAATCCACCTGGATGGAGTGGTCGACGACGAGCGCCACGGGAACGAGCGGCTCGATCACCGCGGGGTCCTT
>DASWDK010000174.1:0-2289 GCA_036395335.1 Thermoanaerobaculia bacterium | reverse complement strand
CGTCTCGCGGGAGCTCGAAGAGGAAGGAGTCGAGAAGTTCTCCGATTCCTACGACTCTCTGCTGAAGACGCTCGCCGAAAAAGAAAAGGCGATGAGGGTCGCCTGAAACTCGCTCTCGGTCGCTCGAAAGACGCGCACGCGGAGGCTCTCCGAAGGCTCGGAAGGGAACGGGCCGTCGCCCGAATCTGGTCGGGAGATGCGAGCCTCTGGAAGCAAGCGGAGGAGGATCAACACGCGATCGCCGCCGCTCTCGGCTGGCTCACGATTGCGGAGCGGATCGAAGTGGTCTTATCGAAGCTCGAGAACCTCGCGTCGACTCTCCGGAGCGAGGCGGATCACGTCGTCGTTCTCGGGATGGGAGGCTCCAGTCTCGCGCCGCTCGTCTTCGCCTCGTCGTTCGGGCGCCGCTCGGGCTTCCCGCGGCTCCAGGTCCTCGATTCGACCGAGCCCACGAGCGTCCTTGCCGCGGCAGAGAGCGCCCCGCCGGAGAGGTCGATTTACGTGGTCTCGTCGAAGTCCGGCGCGACCCTGGAGCCGAACCTCTTCTTCGATTACTTTTTCGATCTCGCCCAAAAGGAGCTCGGCCCGCGCGCCGGGGAGCGCTTCGTCGTGATCACCGATCCGGGAACCCCGCTCGAAAAGGAAGCTTCGGCGCGGCGCGTCCGTGAAGTCTTTCCCGGCGACCGGGCGATCGGCGGGCGCTATTCCGCGCTCTCTGCCTTCGGGATCGTCCCGGCGGCCTTGTCGGGGATCGACGTCCGTGCGCTCCTCTCCCGGGCACGGATGATGGCGGAAGCTTGCCGCGAGGAGGCTCCGGAAGAGAACCCAGGCGCCGAGCTCGGCGCGGCGATGGGCGCGCTCGCTCTCGAAGGACGCGACAAGCTCACGTTTTCCGTTGGGTCGCCCGTCGACCGGTTCGGAATGTGGCTCGAGCAGCTGATCGCCGAAAGTACGGGAAAGGAAGGCAAGGGAATTCTCCCGGTCGAAGGCGAGGCGCTCGGCGCTCCCGAAGCGTACGGGGAGGATCGCTTCTTCGCCCGAATTTCGGTCGATTCCGCGACGTCCGATGCGGCGCCGAAGCTCTCTCTTCTCGAGGAGGCCGGTCATCCCGTGGCCCGGTTCGAAATCCACGACGCGCTCGACCTGGGCGCGGAAATGTTCCGGTGGGAGTTCGCGACCGCGATCGTGGGCGCGGTCCTCGGCATCAACCCTTTCGACCAGCCGAACGTCCAGGAAGCGAAAGACCGCACGAACGAGATCCTCTCGGGGGAGGGAAGTGGGGAAGCGTCCGAACGAACCGACCCCGAGGCTCTCTCGGCGCTGATCGATTCGATCCGTCCGGGAGACTACTTCGGCGTCACTGCCTACGTCCCTTCGACGGTTGAGAACGAGGAGCAGCTCGCGCGAATTCGCCTGCCGATCCGCGACGGGAAACGCGTCGCGACGACGGTCGGGTTTGGCCCGCGCTTCCTTCACTCGACGGGCCAGTTCCACAAGGGAGGGCCGGACACGGGTGTCTTTCTGCAGATCACGGCGACGCCGGGAGCGCAGGTGCCGATCCCCGGCCGGCCGTTCGGCTTCGAGCGGGTGATTGCCGCACAGGCGGCCGGTGACCTCGCCGCGCTCCGGTCGCGAAACCGACGCGCGCTCGCGGTGCGGCTCGGGACGGACCCGGCCTCGGACCTCGAGTCGCTGGCGGCGGCCGTTGCGCGGTCCGCGTCGCGGCGATGAGAAGGGAGCAGTCATGAAGCTCGGGTTCGTGGGGCTCGGGAAGATGGGCGCCAACATGGTCCGGCGGCTCCTCGCCGACGGTCACGAGGTCGTCGCGTGGGCGCGCGGCGCCGACTCCGTTCGGGAGGCCGTGTCGGAAGGAGCGGTCGGGGCGACCTCGCTCGAAGACGTCGCCCTCCGACTCTCTGCTCGACGCGTGGTTTGGTTGATGATTCCAGCCGGCGATCCGGTCGAAGCGTCGATCGCGACTCTTCGACCGCTCCTCTCCTCCGGCGACGTCATCGTGGACGGCGGCAACTCGCGTTTCTCCGACTCGGTGCGCCGCGCGAGCGAGCTCGTCAAGAACGGGATCGGATTCTTGGACGCTGGAACCTCGGGCGGAGTCTGGGGCTTGAAGAACGGCTACTGCCTCATGGTCGGCGGGCGGCCGGAAGATTTCCGTCTCGCCGAGCCGGTTTTCCGGACGCTCGCGCCGCCGGAAGGCTACGCGCACGTGGGCGCGCCGGGCGCCGGCCACTACGTCAAGATGGTCCACAACGCCGTCGAGTACGCGATGCT
>DASWDK010000173.1:0-2511 GCA_036395335.1 Thermoanaerobaculia bacterium | reverse complement strand
GCCTCCGCGCAAGTCCCGTTCGAGCGGACAGCGGAAGGCGGGATCTCGTTTCCGGCGCGGGTCAACGGAGTCGACCTCCGCCTCGCGCTCGACGTGTCCGCCGACGGGCCCCTCGCCGTGTCGCCGGAGGCGGCCGGCAAGATCGGACTCTCCTTCGCTCGCGACGTCTACGGCCGGGCGATCGGCGCCGGCGCGAAGCTTGAGGTCGGCTCGTTCTCGTGCGGCGGGATTCACGTCGAGTCGCTTCCCGCCGCTCCCGAAGGCGCGGACGGCGTCGCCGGCGGGACAATTTTCCGCGAGGCCGTCGTCGAGCTCGATCCGGACGCGCGCCGCCTGACCCTCTTCGATCCGGCGCGCTGGGTTGCGCCCGCCGGGTTCACGCGGATCCTCGTGGACGACGACGGAGATCGGCCGGTCACGACGATTCGCCGGCGAAGCGACCGGGTCAGACTCGCCGTCGGCACGGCGGCGCGGTCGTCAGAGCTCCTCCTGGCGCCGGGCGCCGCCTCGAGGCTCGAGGTGACCGCAGCCGGCGTCGCCCGGGGCCTCCGGTGGGGCACCCTGGAGCTCCCGGACCTTCCGGTCGGACCCGATCCGACGAGCGTCCCCGCGTGGGGTGAAGACGGCCGCATCGGATTCGCGCTGCTCCTTCGGTTCCACAGCCACCTCGACATGCCCAACCGGTGGATCTACTTGCGACCGGCCGCGAGGTAGGCCGGGCGGCCGGCGGGCACGGCTTTCGCAACTTCCGTCCCCGGGGAGGAGACCGGAATGCTGAGAATTGCCCTGCTCTTTCTCGTGATCGGGCTGGTCGCGGCGCTGTTCGGCTTCACTTCGATCGCAGGGGCCTCCTTCGCGATCGCCAAGTTCTTCGCGTTTCTGTTCCTGGTGCTGTTCCTGATCTTCCT
This sequence comes from Thermoanaerobaculia bacterium, assembly GCA_036395335.1. Lineage (GTDB taxonomy): Bacteria > Acidobacteriota > Thermoanaerobaculia > UBA5066 > Gp7-AA6 > Gp7-AA6. Next base: position 1,603 of record DASWDK010000173.1, on the reverse strand, counting down.
GATCCTGGGCCTGACGGCGGCTCGCAAGATCGTCACGTAGGCGACGGCAGGCAGGCAAACGCTCGCGGCGCCGAGCGCCTTGCGGAAACGGCGGTTGACGAAGGTCTAGCAGCCGACGGCGATTGTCGCGTCGCAGCCCGCGCAGAGGATCTCGGGGTTCAACGCGAGGAGAGCTCGGTCGAAGCAGAGGATCGCTTCGCATTCCGGGCACTCCACCTCGACGGTTTCGTCCGGAACGGCGCCTCTCTTGTCGGGGGAGCCCCGGCGGGCCATGCCGCCGCGGGCCGCGAGGTCGAAGGGGACCACGTTGTTTTCGTTCACCGTCGTTCCTCCTGTCCGAAGCGCGGCGCGCGCGCCGCGACGCCGGACGGATCGAGGGGTTCGGCCAACGAGAGGGTTGCAGAGGGCTTCTTGGGCTTCTGGATCGCGAGAAGAGCGACGCCGAGCAGCAGGAAAACGCCGCCGGTCGACAGCAGGCTCGCCACCGCAGCCCGGAAGGCGCGCGGCGCCTCGCGCGGATCGCGGCCGCCCGCGCCGGCCAGCGTCCCTCCCAGGAAGAGACAGAGAACCGAAAGCAGGAGGACCTGTCGGGCGCGGTCGTGCGTTGGACGCGACGGCTGGGACCAGACGAGTCTCATCGTGTGATCCGGGATGGAGAGCGCCGGACGAGAAGGTGCCGCGCGGGTGCGCTCGAAGCGAGGTCGAAAGCCATTCGCCCTCCGCTACGTCAGGGAGCGACGCCGTGCTCCCGATGGAATCTGCCGCGACTCATTCTAGAGGAGCCGCGGAATCCGTGCAACGCTTTCGTGAGGACCCTAAATCCCTCCACGCATCCCGGCGAAAAAGTCGTCCGTGCCGTAGCGGCCGAGCGCGACCGCGACGGTTCCATCGCAGCGGGCGGTGACCTCCCCGTCTTCGTCGAAGATCTCCGCAGCCGCAAACGTCAGGTTCGTTCCGGAACGTAGGAGCCGCGCCTCGACGGACACTCGGTTCCCGCGCGTCGGCTTGAAGAACATCATCGCGAGGGACACCGTCGCCGAGCGGGTGTCGGGCCTCGTCAGCCAGCCGACGGTGCCGATGGCGAGATCGAAGAGTCCCGCGAGCACCGCCCCGTTGACGGCGTCCGTCCCCATCCCGCCGCGATGGTACGGCTCGACCGGGTCGAGCACTGCGCGAACGCGGTCCACCCGCTGAAAATCGAGTCGCGCACCGAGCCGCTGCATCGGCGGCGATCCGTTCCACGCCGCGGCGAGGGCGTGGAGGGAGTCGAGGGTGCCGTACGTGTCCGAGAAGGGGCGGCCCCCCGCAGTCATCGGGCGGCGTTCGCCGCCGTCCGGAAGAGGATCCGCCGGACGAGCGAGATCGGGAGTCCCCCCTGCGCGACGAACGCGTCGTGGAACTGCTTCAGGGAGGCGCCCTTCTTCGCGCGGTACTCATCGCGGAGCTCCTGAATCTGGAGCTTGCCGAGCGTGTAGTAGAGGTACGTCGGGTTGTACGCGCCGCGGCGCGCCTCCTCGTACGCGTTCGCCGGTTCCTGGAATCCTTTCTCGACGAAGACTTTTGCGCCGTTTTCGACGGACATCCCCTGCGTGTGGAGTTTGAT
>DASWDK010000172.1:0-18446 GCA_036395335.1 Thermoanaerobaculia bacterium | reverse complement strand
AAGACGTCAGAAGCTGACGATCCCGCGCACCCGGTTTCCGAAGGCGAGAAAGGCCTGACGGGAGTAGGGGTCGACGAGGACGCGGATCGAAGCGGGCGCGGACACGTCGTCCGCAATCGCGGCAACGAGCCGATCACCCTGCGCTTCGAGGAATTCCCTCCCGAGCTCTTCGTCGGTCTTGCCGCGCGCGTTCGGCAGCTCGCGCAGGTTGGCCAGGTCCGGCGGCTCGAGTTGAAACGAGTAGCCCGCCTGTTCCCGGGACACCGAAGCGCGCTCGACGGAAAGCGTCGGGCGCGACGGCGGTCTGCCGCCGGGGGCGGCGGCTTCCGACCGCGGCGCGGACGCCGGCGCCTCGGGACCGGGTGGCGGGGGGACCCCGTCCTCGGGATCGCTCATCTCCCCGCCAGGATGTTCTTCGAGATCACGATGCGTTGGATCTCGCTCGTGCCCTCGTAGATCGTCGTCACCCGCGCATCGCGGTAATAGCGCTCGACGGGATATTCCCGCGAGTAACCGTACCCTCCGAAGATGGCCACCGCGCGAGCGGCGACGACGTTCGCCATCTCGGTCGCGAATACCTTCGCCATCGAAGACTCTTTTGAGTAGCGTGCTCCGGGCAGCTCCGACCGCACCGCGGCGCGGTAAGTCAGCCACCTCGCGGCCTCGATCTGCACCCGCATGTCCGCGATCTGGAAGGCGATCGCCTCGTGCTCGGCGATCTTCTTTCCGAACGTCTCGCGCGTCTGCGCGTACTCCACGGAGGCCTCGTACGCCGCGCGAGCGATTCCAACTCCCTGCGCGGCGATCCCGATCCTCGAATGGTCCAGCGTCGCCATCGCGATCGGAAAGCCCTGCCCCTCCTCGCCGAGTCGCCGCCAGGCGGGAACCCGGACGTTCTCGAGGTAGACCGCAGCGGTCTTGGAAGCGCGGAGCCCCATCTTCGCCTCGGGCGCGCCGAAGCGAACCCCGGGGTCCTCCGAGGAAACTAGGAAACCCGTGATGCCGCGCGTTCCCTGCTCCGGCTGTGTCATCGTCATCACCAGGTACCACGCCGCCTCTCCGGCGTTGGTGATCCACGACTTCGCGCCGTCGAGAACGTAATCGTCGCCGTCGCGCCGCGCTCGCGTCTTCTGGTTGGCGGCGTCCGAGCCGGACTGCGGCTCGGAAAGCGCGTACGCGCCGAGAACGCGGCCCGAGGCGACCTCCGAGAGGATCTCGCGCTTCTGTCGCTCCGAGCCGTACTTCCAGACCGGGTAGCAGAACACCGAGTTGTTGACCGACATGATCACGGCCGTCGAGGCGCACACGCGCGCCAGCTCTTCGACCGCGAGGATGTAAGAGAGCGCATCGAGTCCGGCGCCGCCGTACTCCTCGGGAACCATCATCCCGAGGATTCCCATCTCGCCGAGCTTGTCGACGACGTCCCGGGGGAACCGCTCTTCCCTTTCCCGCTCGGCGACCCCCGGCGCGATCTCCTGCTCGGCGAATTCGCGGACGGCGTCGCGAATGCGCTGCTGGTCCTCGGAGAGCTGAAAGTTCATGGGGAAGACGGAGGCGGCTGCCCTCCGCCCCCGGTTCCCCGGCCGCGGCGGCGACGGCGGAACCGGCGGCGATGTCTTTCCCGCCCTTCCGGCCGACCAGCTTCCGGAGGGCGCACCGTCTGCGGAGGCGGTGCGGGAGAAGTTGTCGTCGCCGGACGGGCGGAACGCGGGAGCTTCGGAGAAGGAGCCGGGAGAGCGACGCGGGGGCGTGCGGCGGACTTTTCGGCGCCTCCGGCGCGCCTCGCTTCGCCGCGGCCTCTGCGGCGCCTCCGGCGATCGCGGCGCGGCTCGGGCGTGTCGGTCCATCCTTCCTCGAGGTGCCGGAACGTCACCACGATCTCGGGCCGGCTTCCATGCGTCCGCAGATGCTGGACGATCTTTTCTCTCAACAGGCTTCGTGGATCGCTCAACAGGATCGGGATGCGCTCCGAGTCGAAGAGAACCATTCGAGTCCACCCGACGAGCTTACGGCGGCCATCGCGCCCGAGGAGCTCGATCACGAAGAGATCGCGCTCGTGGTCGAGGAAGTGCCCCGCGTATTCGAGCTCCGGCAGCGCCTCCCGGCAGAGTGCCTTCAGGAGGTCGAGGTGCTTCTCTCCCCCTTCGAGGGTCTGCTCCATCGAAACGACCCGGTCCCGGAACATTCGCGTCTGTGGCATTCCCTGACGTCCTTTTACTGAGTACTCGTCCCGAAATCCCGAGGACTCATCCGATCATCAACTCGGCGTCTTTGAAAATCTCCCTCGCGATGATCAGCCGGTGAATCTCGCTGGTGCCTTCGTAGATCTCCGTGATCCGGGCGTCCCGGAAATTTCGCTCGACCGGATACTCCTTCGTATAGCCGTAACCCCCGTGAATCTGCAGCGCGCGGGTGGTCACCCGCTGAGCCATCTCCGCCGCGAAGAGCTTCGCAACTGCCGCTTCGAGAGAAAACCTCCCTCCCCGCTCTCTCGCGCAGTCCTTCGCCGCGGCGGCTCGACGCGTCAGGAGACGCGCCGCGTCGACGTCGGTGGCCATGTCGGCGAGGTAGAAACGGATCACCTGGAATTCGGCGATCGCCCGGCCGAACGCCCGGCGGGCCCGAGAGTAGTTCAAGGCGGCCTCGTAGGCCTCTGTCGCGATTCCGACCGCCTGCGCCGCGATCCCGATCCGGCCGCCGTCCAGCGTCGTCATCGCGATCTTGAATCCGTCCCCCTCCTCGCCCAGCCGGTTTTCCACGGGGACCCGGACGTCGGAAAGAAAGATCTCGACGGTTCCCGACGCGTTGACCCCGAGTTTGATCTGGTGGCGGGACCGGTCGAAGCCAGGGCTGTTCGCGTCGACCAAGAAGGCGGAGATCCCCCGCGGTCCCTTCTCTGGCTGCGTCATCGCGAAGAGAAGGCACACGTCGGCCTTCTCACCGCAGGTGATGAACACCTTCTGGCCGGAGATCCGGTAGAAGTCGCCCTCGCGGATCGCCCTCGTCTTCTGGTTCGCTGCGTCCGACCCGGCGTCCGGCTCGGTCAGCGCGAAACACCCGAGCTTCTCACCGCGAGCGAGCGGAACGAGGAACCGAATCTTCTGATCTTCGTTCCCGAACCTCTCGATCGGGTCGCAGACCAGAGAGTTGTTGACCGAGAGAATGACCCCGGTGTTCGCGCAGACCCGGGAAATCTCCTCGATCACGATCGAGTAGGAGATCGTGTCCATCCCGGAGCCGCCGTATTCCGTCGGAACCGAGACGCCGGCAAGCCCGAGCTGGCCCGCCTGGCCGAAAATCTCCCGTGGGAACTCGCCCGTCTGGTCGATCCGCGCCGCGCACGGCCGGACCACGTCTTCCGCGAACTCCCGGACCGCGGAGAGCAGGAGCGATTGGTCCTCGGTGAGCTGGAAGTCCATGTCCGCGCGGCAGTTTACCGCGCGCTCGCACGGCGCTCTCGCCGCTGCGCTCGCGTCTCGACCGAACCGAGAAATCCGAGAAGCCGGTCGACGTAACGCGGCCATGAGGCTTCCTCCGCGGCGCGCTCAAGTCCCGGCGCGTAGGCCGAGAGACCGCGCTCGAGCGCGCGGCGCACCGCTCTCGCGAGCGCACCGGCGTCTCCCGGCTCGAACAGCTCGCCGGTGACGCCGGGCTCGACCGTCTCCGCGAGGCCGCCCACTCCCGCCGCGCAGATCGGCCGGCGCGCGGCGATCGCGCGTGCGGCGATTCCGCTGCCGGAGACATACCGGTACGGCAGCACGACGACGTCGCACGCCGCCAGCCAGCGCGCCATCTCCTCTTCGGAAACATACTCGTCGCGCCAGAGGATTGCCTCCCGAACAGGGCTCTGCCTCCAGCGATCCTCGAGCTCGCGAGCTTCCGAAAAGACCTCGCCGACGACGGCGATCCGTGCCCCTGTCTCGCGGACGATCGAAGGGGCCGCTTCGAGAAGAACGTCGACGCCCTTGTAACGGCGTACCAGGCCGAGAAAGAGGACGAGCGGCCTCGTGATCCCGAGCTCGTGCCGCGCCGTCTCACGCTCGAATCGCGGCCCGGCGACCACAGGATGCGGCAGGACGGCGATGGGCACCTCCCGCACGCGCCGCGCCAGGCGGCGGCGGTCCTCCTCGGCGTGGACGACGAAAGCATCGGACGAAAGGAAGGCGCCGAGCGCCAGGAATCGCTGAAGCGATCCGGACTCGTGATCGTCCACGTTGTGGCAGAGAAGCGACCGCAGTGTTCTCGGAGACCGGGCGCGCACGCGACGGAAAATCGCGCGCAGCGGAAGTCCCCAGAAGGATGTCCACCACGGCGCGAGGAGGACATCCGGCGCGAAGTCGGCGATCTCGCTCGCGGTCATTCGCCACGAAAGTGGCGAGCGGTAATCGAGGACCGGTCGGGCCGGCGGGACGGCGCGGCCGGCACCCGGCACCGAGTCGAAACGCCGCGGGTCGAGCCAGCGCGGATACGGTCGCGAGAACGTGAAGTAGGACAGGGTCGTGCGCGGGGCGAGCTCGTTTGCGAGCAGGGCCGTCTCGCGCGCGATCCCGCCGCGGTCGGGAGGCGCCGGGCCGAGCAGCGCGATCCGCTCGACTCCCATCAGCCCGCCCGGCGCAGCCAGAGACCCTTCAGATACTCCCCTTCCGGACAGTCGATCGACACCGGGTGGTCCGCTCCGGCGCCCTGGCGCGCGACGATCGCGAAGGCGGCACCGGCTTCGACGCTGGCCGAGAATACGATCTTCTGGAAAAGGTTGGCCGGGAGCAACCCGGAGCAGGAACACGTGAGGAGCCAGCCTCCCGGTCGAACGAGCGACATCGCGATGCGGTTGACGTCCTGGTAGCCGCGCGCCGCTCTGCGGAGGTCTCCACGCTTCTTCGCGAAGGCAGGGGGATCGCAGACGACCACGTCCCACGACTCATGCGCCGCCGCCCGGCGGCGCAGATCCTCGAAGACGTCGGCGCGGACGAAGTCCGTGTCGTCGACGGGGAAGCCGTTCGCGCGCCGGTGCTCGCGGGAGAGAGCGAGCGCGGACTCCGAGGAGTCGACGTCCACGGCGCGGCGTGCCCCTCCCGCGAGCGCGGCGACGGAGAACGCCCCGGAGTACGAGAAGAGGTCGAGAACCATCTTTCCCCGCGCGAGCGAGCGGAGGCGGGAGCGGTTCTCGCGCTGATCGAGATAGAAGCCGGTCTTCTGACCGGAGGAGACGTCGGCGAAGAATCGAAGTCCGTTTTCGAAGAAGAGGACCGGCTCGAAGCCCGCCGATTTCGCGGATACCCTCGAGCCGCGGTCCCGTTCCACGCCACTCTCCCGCACGACGAGCTTTTGCGGGGAGAAGATCTCTCGCGTTGCGACCTCCAGGTCCTCCCGCCAGCTCTCGGTCCCTTCCGTCAGGAGCTCCATCACCACGACCTCTCCGAAGACGTCCACGAGCACCCCGGGGCAGAGGTCCCCCTCGGAGTTCACCGCGCGGAAACCGGTGGTCTCGGCCGACAGGACGTCCTTCCGAAGCCGACCCGCCGCCTCGAAACGCTCCCGGAAAAGGTGGAGATCCGGACTGCGGCCGTCGAAGCTCCAGAGTCGCGCGACGATCTGAGATTGCGGGGAGTAGGCGCCGAGCGCGATCGGCCTGCCGGCCGCATCGACGACCTCCGCGCGCCCGTCGGACCCGTCGCCCTTCGCCGACGCGATCGCACCCGAAAAGACCCAGGGATGGCGGCGCAGGACGGAGCCCTCGCGACCCGGTTTCAAGGCCAGGCGAATCAAGCGAAACGGCGGCGTTCGACCATGCCCGGACCCAAAATATACGGAACCGGCGGGCCCGCGGCCGCGAAACGTCGAATCCGAAAGAAAAGGCCCCGCGAGCGGGGCCTGGAGAAAAGGAGATCGTCTGGGTCTACGGAGTCCGGGGCGACTCCGTTTGGTTGAGCGCCCAGTCGTACTCCAGGAAACTCGGAGTCTCCGACGTCGAGGCGAGCCAGGAGGCCGTTTCCCGGTCCTCGACGTATCGGGCGACGTATTTCGTCACGCTTCCCGCCTCGCGCTCGAACTCCTTCCGATTCCAGTCGAAGATCCTCGATAAGGCGATCGTCCCTTTGGCGCGGTCGATTGCGTTCCGCTTCCGGTCGTTGACGAAGAGGCGGGCCTGCCGGTCGAGCGTCGCCGAGACGGATTCCGCCGTGTAAGCGCGCGCCGCGAGCGGCGGGCACGACTCCGAGGCGCAGACGATCGCGAAGTGGATCCGTGGGTCGCCGAGCGTCCGAAGCCTGTTCTCGATCGCGTCCAGCGAGAGGCCTTCGCCGCCGATCTTCCGATGGATCCTCTGGAAAGCCCCTTCCACGTCCCGGATGCTCCGGATCGGGTATCGGTCGAGAACGATCGAGATCGCCATCGCGTTGTAGGCGTTGATGTAGAACGCTTTCTTCTCTCCGGTGCTCATTTCCGCGGGCCGAGCGTCTCCCAGATTCGCGAGGTACGCTGCGAGGCGCTTCTTCTCCTGTCCGGTCGCACCGCGATAATCGAAGCCGCCGTTTGCCGCTCCCGCCGAGAGCACCGCGTCGAACGGCGCCGGATCCGGCAGGCCGGCTCCGGAGGGCGCCGGCGCGCTCACGAAACAGAGAACGAGAATCGCGAGCTTCTTCATGGGGACCCTCTCCCGAGGTCAGCGGTTGAAGACGGACAGAACACCGAAGGAAATCGCCCCGATGGCGGCCGCCATCGGGATCGTCAGAACCCAGGCGTAGAGAATCCTGCCCGCCACGCCCCAGCGCACCGCCGAGAAACGTTGAGCGGCGCCTACGCCCACGACCGCTCCTGTAATCGTGTGGGTCGTCGAGACGGGAATGCCCCAGTGAGAGGCGGCGAGAACTGCTGTCGCGGCCCCAGCCTCGGCGCAGAACCCGGAGAACGGCTTCAACTTGGTGATGCGCGTGCCCATCGTCCGGACGATGCGCCACCCTCCGGTCAGTGTTCCCAGCGCGATCGCGGCGTGAGCCGCCAGGATGATCCAGAGCGGTATCTCTTTCAGATCCGGCAGGTACATCCAGTGAAAGGGGTGCGACGCGTCGGCGAAGAGGTTCTGGTTCGCTACGAGCAGTCCCGCGATGATTCCCATCGTCTTCTGCGCGTCGTTGGTCCCGTGCGACCAGGAAAAGGCCGCCGCGGAGGCGAGCTGGGCCCGCCGGAACCATCGGTCCACTGAGCCATAGGTGGCGCGGTGAAAGATCCACGAAACGGCGACCATGAGCGACCAGCCGACCGCCATGCCGATGAGCGGCGAAAAGACGATGAAGGAGAGCGTCTTCACCCAGGCTGCGCCCGGCACGATCGCGCGAATCCCCACCCGCGCAACCGCGGCGCCGGTATAGCCGCCGATCAGAGCGTGAGAAGAAGAAGATGGAATCCCGAAATACCACGTGAGAACGTTCCAGATGATCGCGCCGAGAAGGCCGCCCAGCACGACGTCCGAGTTGACGACGGAGACGTCGATCAACCCCTTTCCCATCGTCTTTGCGACGGCGGTGCCGAAGGAAAAAGCGGCGACGAAATTGAAGAAGGCCGCCCAGAAGACCGCCTGGAACGGGGAGAGGACGCGCGTCGATACCACCGTCGCGATCGAGTTCGCCGAGTCGTGCATCCCATTGATGAAGTCGAAAACGAGCGCGATCGCGATGATGAGGAGAACGTAGGTCATCGACGAAGCTGGCGGTTTGCCGGGATCTCGGAGATTCGAGCTCGTCGTTCTAGGAGTGCTTCAGGATGACGCTCTCGAGCACGTGGGCGACGACTTCGCACTGATCGATGCACTCTTCCATGTGCTCGTAGATGTCCTTCCACTTGATGACCTCGATGGGAGGGATCGGCTCGCTGAAGAGCGACGCGACCGCTTCCTGGTAGGCGACGTCCCCCTCGTTCTCGAGCTTCTTCATGCGGATGCAATGCTCGATGACCCCTTTCTGCTTCCGAAGGTCGCCGACGGCCTCGACCATCTCCCGGGTGATCTGAACGATGATGGCCGAAAGCTTGCGGCCCGGGGCGGTCGGCTCCGAGATGTTGAAGACCGAGAGACGGCGCACGGTCCCGTCGATCAGGTCGATGACGTCGTCCAACCGGACCGCCAGGCGGTGAATGTCTTCCCGGTCGATCGGCGTGATGAAGGTCCGGTCGATCCCGCGGAGGATTTCGTGGGAGATTTCGTCGCACTGGTGTTCGAGCCGTTTGATCTGGTCGGCGACTGTCGAAACCGGGGAGGAGTTGTTGAAGAACTCGTCCAAGATTCGCGCGCTCTCGTGGATGCGCTCCGCCATCTCGGTGAACCGTTCGAAGTACTTTTCGTCCCGCGGCAAGAGGTTGAGCATCTTCGCCTCCCGTCCGTTCGTCGCCATGCTACCTCAGCCGAAAATCCGACCGGCGGACCGCGCTGCCCGAAAAAACGAAAGCCCGGCGGCGAAGCGTCGGGCTCCCGAATCCGACACATCCGAGAGTGTCAGTCGACGTACACGACGTCTCCGGCCGGACTTCTTCTAGAACGTCACCTTCGCCGCGAGCTGATAGGTGCGCGGTCCCGAGGACGCCGACACCGCGGTGCAGGGAAGGCTTCCACCGCACGGCGTCCCGAACGTCGCCACGCGGGTAAGCTGCCCATTCGCGAAGCTGTAGTAGTTCTCCTGGACCCCGATCAGGTTCGTTCGGTTGAACAGGTTGAACGCCTCTCCGATGAGCTCGAGACTGACCGGCCCGATCGGGATCCGCTTGGCGATCCGCGGGTTGAACGAGACCTGGGTCGGAAGACGGAAACTGTTTCGGGAGAAACCGGGCGCCCGGTCGTTGCGGGTGTTGCCGTCACCGTTCAAGTCGCCGTTCACGAGAGCCGAGTAGGGCTGTCCGGTCTGGACGATGAAAACGCCGGAAAGCGCCCAGCCGGAGGCGAGGAAACCGGAGAAGCCGGAGCCGCGATCGCCGAGGTCCCAGACTCCGGAGAGCACGACTCGATGGCGCGCGTCGAGGTCTCCCGGCGCATCATCCGCACCGAAATCCAGCGGGTCCGAGGCGAACTTGTTGTCGTCGGAGCCCTGCGGCACGACCGCAGTGGCGTCCGGCTTGGTGTCGGTGACCTTTCCGTACGTATAGGCCACTCGGGCGGTCCAGTTGTGCGAGAACCGCTTGACGATCTCGAGGGTCACGCCGTTGTACTCCGATTCGGCCGAGCTCTGGAACTCGATGACCCGGGCGAAGTTCGTGAAGGGCCGCGCGCTCGAGTACTGCTTGACCATCGCCGTACCGTTTCCGACGATCGGCACCGCCACGATGGACGGCGGTCCGAGGTTGATGTCGGCCGAGCGCGGCAGGTCGTCGGCCTTGACGTAGATGTACGAGACCGAGACCCCCAGGTCGTTCGTCAGAGCGCGATCCAGTCCGAGGCTCGCCTGCTGGACTCTCGGGTTCTCGAAATCCGGATCGAACACGAAGATCGTCGGCTTCGGAATCGACGCGCCAGTCGGGATCGATGCGAACGTGTTCGGATACGTCGGGACCTGGCTGCCCGTGAACGTGATCGTCTGGACGGTGATCCCGTTGTTGGAATGCGCGGTGCCGACCATGATTCCCGTCGTGCGGCCGTAGAAGATGCCGTAGCCTCCACGCACAACCGTTCGGCTGTCGGTTCCGGGACTCCACGCGAAGCCGAGGCGCGGCGCCCAGTTGTTCTTGTCCAGGGGGACCCGGCGCGTGTCCAGTCCCGCCGCCAGAAGCTGGGCGTCCGGATTTCGGACGTCGCTTTGCGCGATCTTCTGGTAGTCGTACCGAAGGCCGAGGTTCACGGTGAGAGCCGGGGTGACTCGCCACTCGTCCGTCACGAACCCCGCATAGTCGGTCAGGTCCGGGTTCGTGGTCGCGCCCGACGTTCCGGGGCCGGCGAACGCCTGAACGTACCGTTCGCCTGCGCCGTTCGGCACGCCGCGCTCGAAGGACGCGATGCTCGCGAACGTGTAGGAGCCGGAGAAGTTCCCCGGAAAGAAGTTCAGGATCTCGTCCCGGTTGTAGTCGAAGCCCCCCTTCAGCGTGTGGTCCCCGAAGAGAACCGTCGCCGTGTCGGCGCCCTGCCACCGCTTGATGGTGGTCTCGCGGGGCGAGAAGAAGTTGCGCCCGATCGTCAACACGAGAGTCCCGGCCTGCCGGATCGTCGCCTCCGGGTTCGTGCTGTTCGCAGTGCCCGGCTCGCTGTCCTTGGCGTACTGCCCCCGGAGCTCGTTGAACATCCGCTGGGAGAGCGAGCTCGCGAGCGATCCGCTCACAGTGTCCGTCTTCACCAGTGAATCGCCGGTGTGCTCGAAGGAGTTTTGCGTGCCGCCGTTCTCGAATCCCTTACCGGTGAAATCCTGGCGGTTGTAGCGCAGCGACAGATGGTGGCTCGAAGAGACCTCGAAATCGGTCTTGAGCAGAAAGACGTCCTGATCCTGCTTGCGATCCCAGGATACGGCGAGCGGGGTCAGGCGCGCGATGCCGGCGACCGTATCTGGGTCCGTCGGCGTTCCCGCCGGGACGTTCAGGATGACGGTGTTCGGCGTCTTGTTTCGCTGCCCGTCGTAATTCGCGAAGAAGAAGAGTCGGTCTCGCATGATCGGTCCGCCGAGGCTCGCCCCGAACTGATCGAAGTGGTAAGGCGCCTCCGGGCGGTGGTTGATTTCGTCGATGTAATCGATCGACTTGATGCTCTTGTCCCGGTAGAAATAGAACCCGCCGCCGTGGAAGTCGTTCGTGCCGGACTTCGTCACGACGTTGATCACGGCCCCTCCCGCGCGTCCGTACTCGGCGGAGTAGGCGTTCATGTTGACCTGGAACTCCTTCACCGCGTCCTGGCTGAACTGGTAGGGCGCGCGCCCCGATCCCGTGCGGCCGAGCGCCTGTCCAAAGAACGTGTTGTTGTTGTCGGCGCCGTCCACGACCAGGCTGTTCAAAGTTCCCCGCTGTCCCGCGAAGACGATGTCCCCGAGGCGGGCTTCGTCGCGCACGACGCCGGGCGTGGAGAGGACGAAGTCGATGAAATTGCGCCCGTTGGCGGGCAGGTTCGCGATCATACGTTCGCTGACGACCGAGCTGACCGCAGACTTCGACGTCTCGATCAACGGCGCCTCGCTCGAGACCGTCACGGCCGCCTGGACTCCCGCGGGCTCCAGGACGAGCCGGACGTTGGCGTCGCTGCCGATAGCCACCACGACGTTCGCCACCCGAGCGGCTGAGAACCCGGCGCGCTCGGCCCCGACTTCGTACGTTCCAACCGGCACGATCGGGATCGTGAAAGTCCCCACCGACCCGGAGGTCGTGTTCCGCACAGCGCCCGTGTCCACGTTTCGCGCGGTCACGGCAACGTTCGGAATCGCCGCACCCGATGTATCCACGACGGTCCCGCTTATCGAGCCCGTCGTGCTCTGGCCGAAGGCGAACGACGCCGCGGTGAAAAGCAGAAGAAACGCAGGGCGAAGGGAGTTCGATCCGGACCGGATCATCGCAGCCTCCTTGTTTGTGTCGGCGTCCTCGCGCGTAGATACCACCGGTCTCAACACGCGTCAATGCAACGGGACGTGTGCATCCGGCGTCGTTAGAATCGCAGTTCTTGGCGAGACCACAAGGGAGAACGACCGCGACGCCACGAGCGAAGTCCCGGAGAGCACGACGGCGCGAGACTCTCGCGGAGAAACGCCGCCGTGCGTCCGCCGTCTTTCGCCGTCTGGCCCGCGCCTATCCCGACGCGCGCTGTTCCCTCGATTACTCGAGTCCGCTCGAGCTTCTCGTCGCGACCGTACTCTCTGCCCAGTGCACCGATGTCCGCGTCAACCAGGTCACTCCAACGCTCTTCCGCAAGTACCGGACGGCCGCGGACTACGCCCGCGCGCCGGCGGGAGCGCTCGAGGACGACATCCGCCAAACCGGCTTCTTCAACGCCAAGGCACGAAGCCTCCGCCGAGCCGGCGCGGCGATCGCCGCCGAACACGGCGGACGCGTCCCCGACACGATGGAAGAGCTGGTCGCGCTCCCCGGCGTCGGGCGCAAGACTGCCAACGTCATTCTCGGCAACGCCTTCGGCAAGGACGAGGGGTTCGTCGTCGACACTCACGTGGCGCGCGTGGCGCGCCGACTCGGCTTCACGCGCCAGACCGACCCCGTCCGGATCGAAGAGGATTTGAGTGTGCTCGTGCCGAAGGGGCGCCGCACCATGGCGGCTCACCGGCTGATCTTTCACGGCCGCCAGATCTGCGTCGCGCGGCGCCCCCGCTGCGAGGTCTGTCCGGTGAAACCTCTGTGCCCGAAGATCGGGGTCTCCCTGTGAGGGTCTATCTTTCGGGCGCCATCGAGCATGCCGCCGACGGCGGAAGGAGCTGGCGCGAGGAATTCGTGACTTTCCTACGCGGCGAGCTTCGTCACGAGGTCTACGATCCGGCCGCCGACGAAAAGAAGAACCTGACCGACGAGGAGCTCGCCGGATTCCGCCGATGGAAACTCGAAGACCGGGAACGGTTCCAGGAGGTGGTCCGCAAGATCATCGCCTGGGACCTCGAACGCATCGAAAACGAGACGGACTACGTGGTCGCGCTTTGGGATCGCGCTGCCGCAGCCGGCGGCGGCACCGCCGCGGAGGTCACGCTCGCATACCGGCTTGGCAAGCCGGTCTACCTCCTCCTCGGAATGCCGGCGGCGGAGGCCTCCGGCTGGGTCCTCGGCGCCGCAACGGAAGTCTTCGACAGCGTGGCAGCGCTCGAGAGCCGCCTTCGCGAGCGATTCGGTGCGCCGTCACGCCGGGACGGCGCTGCCGCCTCCGTCCGATAAGATCCGCCTCCCATGGCGCTGGTCAAGACGCAGCTCGGCTGGATCGAGGTGATCTGCGGGAGCATGTTCTCGGGCAAGAGCGAAGAGCTCATCCGGCGGCTGCGCCGCGTGATCATCGCGAAGCAGCGCGTTCAGATTTTCAAGCCGACCATCGACTCGCGCTTCTCGGAGGCGGAGATCGTTTCCCACAGCGAAATGCGCATGCCGTCGATCTCGGTCGCGTCGAGCGACGAGCTCCTCGAAAAAGTCGATCATCGCACCGAGGTCATCGGGATCGACGAGGCCCAGTTCTTCGATGCCGGACTGGTCTCCGTTGCGCAGCAGCTCGCCGATCAGGGAAAACGCGTGATCGTGGCCGGGTTGGACAAGGACTACCGGGGAGAGCCTTTCGGACCGATCCCCTCGTTGATGGCGGTCGCGGAGGACGTCACCAAGACGCTCGCGATCTGCGTCCGCTGCGGCTCGCCCGCCAACAACACGCAGCGGTTAGTCGAGAGCGACGAGCTCGTCGTGGTGGGCGCCCAGGGCGTCTATGAGGCACGTTGCCGCCGCTGCTTCGAGCCGCCTTCCCGGGGCTGAGATACCGAGGCTCGTCGGATCGTTTCCGGCTCGGAGCCGCTCATCTCGCGGAAAAGCCTCCAAAAACGGGTGACAAACCGGTTTTCCGAAACGGCGGCGGAAAAGCCTGCCGAAATCTCTGTGGAAAGCGTCGGAAACCCGCGCCGTTTCGCGGTCCCCGCCCAGTTTGCACCGAGTCCTGTGCGAAGCAACAACTCAGCCTCCATCAAGGATTTAGCTCGAAAGCCGCAAATTTCCGCGCGCCACGGATCGACCTGGAAAGAGCGTTCATTTTTTTTCCACATAGACAAGCGCTTTTGACGCTAGGACTTAACAGCGAATTCACCCGCATCCGACCTCCCCGCGCCGCGTTGGACCGTCGGTTTCGGTCTAGGCCGTCGGCCGGTGCTCGCCGTAGACGGTTTTCAAGGTCGAGACGATCTCCCCCACGGTTGCCCCCGAGCCGACACCCGTGATCAGGGCCGGCATCAGGTTACGGTCCCCGCGCGCCTCCCGCTCGAGCGCCGAAAGAGCTGCCGAGACCCGTGCTCGGTCGCACGAGGCGCGGAACGCCTGCAAGCGGGCGATCTGATCGCGCTCGATCTCGGGATCGACCGTAAGAACAGGGGGAGGCCCCATCTCCTCCTCCCGAAAGGCGTTCATTCCGACGACGATCCGCCTTCCTTCCTCGATTGCCCGCTGTGCCGCGTAGGCGGACTCCTCGATCTCCCGCTGCACCCAGCCTTTCTCGATCGCCGCGACCGCGCCGCCCAGTGCGTCGATCTTCTCGATCGTCTTCCGCGCACGCTCGCGGATCTCCCCGGTCCACTCCTCGATGAGCGCGGATCCGCCGAGGGGATCCGTGACATCCGCCACTCCGGTCTCGAAAGCGATCACCTGCTGCGTCCGGAGGGCGAGTCGGGCCGCGCGTTCGGTCGGGAGCGCGAGCGCCTCGTCGGCGGCGTTGGTGTGCAGGGACTGCGTCCCTCCGAGCACCGCTGAGAGCGCCTGCAGCGCCACGCGGACGACGTTGACGTCCGGCTGCTGCGCGGTGAGCGTCGATCCGGCGGTCTGCGTGTGGAAACGCATCCGGTGAGAGCGCGGGTCGGACGCTCCGAAGCGGTCCCGCATGATCTCCGCCCAGAGCGACCGTGCCGCGCGAAACTTCGCGACCTCCTCGAAGAAATTGGAATGCGCGTTGAAGAAGAACGAGATCCGGGGAGCGAAGGAATCGACCGGCAGTCCCCGGCCGACCGCGGCCTCGACGTAGGCGATCCCGTTGGCGAGAGTGAAGGCGACCTCCTGCACGGCCGTCGCCCCCGCCTCCCGGATGTGGTACCCGGAGATCGAGATCGTGTTCCACCGCGGAACCTCGCGGCCGCAGAACTCGAAGATGTCGGTCGCGATCTTGAGTGACGGCCGGGGTGGAAAGACGTATGTTCCGCGGGCGGCGTACTCCTTCAACAGGTCGTTCTGAACGGTTCCCGAGAGCTCCTCCCACGCGATCCCGCGCTCCCGAGCGACCGCCAGGAGCAGCGCGAGCAGGACGGCCGCGGTCGAATTGATGGTCATCGAGATTGAGACCCGATCGAGCGGAAGGCCTTCCATCAGCAGGCGCATGTCTTCGATCGTCGAGATCGCGACGCCAGCCTTCCCGACTTCGCCGCGCGCGAGCGGATCGTCGGAGTCGAGCCCCATCTGCGTCGGCAGGTCGAACGCAACCGACAGACCCGTCTGGCCCTGTTCGAGAAGGTACCGGTAGCGTCGGTTCGACTCCCGCGCGGAGCCGTACCCCGCGTACTGGCGCATCGTCCAGAGTCGCGATCGGTACATCTCGGCCGTGATTCCCCGGGTGTATGGGAACTCGCCGGGAGAAGGCCCTCCGTAAACCGGTCGGATCGGGATACCGGACGTGGTTTCGGCGGCGGCAGAAGAGTCCCTCGGGCGCTCCGGGCGCCGCGATTCGATCGGCGAGGGCGCCCGTTTCTCCTTCACTCTTCGATTGTTGCACACCCCCCGCCGGGGAAAGATTGCCTCTTCGCGCTCTACAATCGGGGCGTGATTCCGCCTTTCCAGGGACAGTTTTCCACGTTCGGCTTCGCCGACTTGCTCCAGTGGATGGAGATGAACCGCCGGTCCGGTCGCCTGACGTTGATGCGGGGAAGAGACCGCAGGATCGTCGACTGGAAGGACGGCGAGATCGCTTACGTGTCGGGCTCCCATCCGCGCGAAAGGCTCGGCGTTTTCCTGAACCAGACCCGCGCGATCCCGACCGCGACGCTCCATGCCCTCCTCGCGCGCAACTTCACCTCGGGCACGAACCTGACCCGGCTCATCTTAGACGGCCATCACGACACGCTCGCAGGGCTGTCCCGGCGAGTCGAGGCGCTCGCGCGTCGTCTGCTGTTCGAGGTCTTCGAGTGGCGGGACGGCGTCTTCCGGTACGACCCTTACTCGCCGGTCGAAAAGATTCTGCGCATCCGCCTCAAGATGCGGCCTCAGGCCCTCGCGTTCCAGGCCATCAAGAGGATCGACGACAAACGCCGCCGCCGACGCCCTCCCACCCCCCGCGGATTCCGCGAACCAGTCTTCGAGGAGGACGAGCTCGACCGCCGCTTCTGGGAGGTGCTCGAGCGGTTGGGAAGTCTCGTCGAGGCGGCGGAGGCGCGGCGCCACCTCGATCAGCTCCGGGAGTTCGCCGACCGCCTTCGTCGGCGGCTCGGCCGTATCGAATCGCTTCGCCCGATTCACGAGGATTCCGCGGCCCTCCTCCGGGATCTCGTCAAGCGCGAGCCTCTCGAGCTGTCGGCGATCGCGCAGATCGCTTCCCTCGATTCCTCCCTGACGCTCGACCTGATCGTTCTCGCCAACAGCCTCGTCGTCAGCCGCAGGAGATCGGTCCTGACGGCGTCCGAGGCGCTTGAGCGCCTCGGACAGGCTTCGATTGCGGTTCTGGTGGAACGTCTCGCCGTTTCGAGTTTCCCGCGAGCCGCGCAGGAGGACCGCGCGGTGATGGCGGTGCGGCGGGCCAGCATCGCCGCCGCGGTCGCTGCTCGCCGGCTGGCTCCGGAGTTCGGGATCCCGGCGGAGCACGCCTACGCGCTCGGCCTTCTCCACACGGTCCCCTATGCGGACCTCCTCGCGGTCGTCGAGAAGATGGAGCTCGTCCCCGGGCCCTTCCGAAGAGCGCTCATCGAAGCGCACCGGCCGCTCGTCGGACGGCTGCGCGCGGAGGGATGGAGCCTTCCTTCCGACCTCGAAGCCGTCCTGACCGACGACGGAACGGACCCGCGCCCCGCGGCGGCGCTCGTGCGCGCGGCGCGGGCGGCGCTGCCGGACTGCGCGCTCGGCCCCCTTCCGGCCGGGGCAGATTCCGGTCGCGACTCGCGGGAGATCGCGATCGAGGTCAACCGTCTGTTCGAGTTCCTCGGCCTGCCCTCTGCCGCGGTCCACGGCGCGGCCCCGCGCGCTCACTGAAATCAGATGCCTGCTTTAAGGAAACCTTCATCGGAAGAGGGCCTCCGGAGGAATTCCCCGGCGCGCGGAAAGCGTTTCGCAGAACCGAGGACGAAACGATGATCCAACGACCATTTCTCCGCGCTGCTCTCGCGGCTTCGATCGCAATCGCACCGGCCCTCGCGCCAGCCCAGCAGGCGCCGACCTTCACCGAAGAGGTCGAGGTCCGCGTCATGGACTTGGACGTCGCGGTCAACGACTCGAGCGGCCGGCCCGTACCGGATTTGAAGCGCGAAGATTTCACCGTCCGCGTCGACGGTAAACCGGTTCCGATCGACTATTTCGCCCGCGTCGACGAGGGCACGATCCACGCTCCCGACCTCGCGACGGCTTCTCCCGACCAGGTCCTTGCGGCTTACCGGCGCGGCGACGAGGCGTTCGTCCCGCGGCACTTCCTGATGTACGTCGATCTCGGTCACCTCGCTCCCGGCGGCCGGAAGCGCGCGCTCGACGGTCTGCGCGACTTGATCACCCGCATGGGGCCGAACGACCGGGGGCGCGTCCTGATGTTCGACCGGCGCTCGAAGGAGCTGACCGAATGGACCTCGAGCAAGGAGGACCTCTTCGCGGCGCTCACGCGAATCGAGAAGGCCGGCGTCGGGATGTCGCGGCTCCTGACCGAGCGGCAGACCCTGAGGGACATCGACTCGACCGGCCGGCGATCCACGCGCGAGTTTCTCGCGAGACAGTACGCCGAGCAGGAGAGGGCGGAGGTCCGCCAGATGCTCGACGACATCGGCTCCGAGCTCGCCACGCTCGCGCCACTTGTTGGAAAGAAGGCGATCCTGTTCGTCTCGGGCGGCTTCGACTTCCAGCCCGGCTACGCGATGGCGAGCTACGCCCTGGGGCAGCCGAGCCTTCTCGCGCTCGACGTCCGCAACGTCTCTTCCGAGCTCGATAGAGTCGTGCGTCGGGCGAATGCGTCCGAAATCACGTTCTATACCGTGGATGCTCGCGGCCTCGAAGCCGAGGGAATCTCGGCCTCCAACGACGATCCGCTCCTCGCCCGTCCGGGCGTTTCGTTCATCGCCCGCCAGGACAGCCAGGCGGGTCTCGTGCAGCTCGCCCGCGAGACGGGAGGCCTCGCGCTTCTAAACTCGAACGACTTCGCGAAAGGTCTGTCGCGTGTCTACCAGGACACGTCGGCTTACTACTCGATCGGCGTGACGCTCTCCAAGCTCCCCTCGACCGGCTACCAGCAGGTGCGCGTGGACGTGAACCGCCCCGGCGTCACGGTGCGGTCCCGGCGCGGCTACGCGGCGCGCAACGACGCCGACCGCGCCCGCGACCGCGTGCAAGCGACGTTGAAGACCAACCTCTCCTATTCCGGCATTCCGGTGGCGCTTCGCACGGCGCCGCCCACCAAGAAGGGGAGCCGCTTCACGCTCCCGATCTCGGTGTCGATTCCCGCTTCCGGGCTGACGTTCACGGGAGAAGGCGCCGCCCGGCACGCCGCCGCCGACGTCTACATCGGAGCGATGGACGACGCGGGGCGGATGAGCGACATCGCACGCGAAGAGGCGACATTCACGCTTCCGGAGGGGAAGGAC
>DASWDK010000171.1:0-12211 GCA_036395335.1 Thermoanaerobaculia bacterium | reverse complement strand
CGTCGCCGGTTTCATCGGACGCTCGAGCGTGGTCTCCGGCGTCTGGGAGAAAGAGAATGCGTGCGTGTGCCTGCCGGCCGGCGCGGCGTGGCCTGCGGTCGCCGACCGGGACCTGCCGGACGGCTCGCCGGTCGACGTGCTCGTCCGGCCGGAAGCGCTCGCCTTCGCGGGCGCGCGTGATCGCTCCTCGGCGCCCGGAAGAGTTCTCGAAACACGGTTCGCCGGCCGCGAAACGTACTTCGCGGTCGCGCTCGAGGGAGGCGGGGAGGTCGAGGTCCTGGCCGCGCCGGACGCGGCGCAGCGCGGCTGGAAGGTCTCCGTCGCGCCGCTGCCGGAAGGTCCGCTTCTTCGAGCCTATCCCCGGGTGTCGGGATGAGCGGCCGTGCCGGCCGGCGAAACCTCGCGGCGGCGCTCCTGGCGCTCCTCCTCCTGTGGCTCGTCGGCTATCCGCTCCTCGTCACGCTCGCACAGGCCCTCGACGCTCCCCGGTGGACGCTCCAGCACTTCGCCGAGTTCGCTCGCAGGCCCGAGGATTGGCGCGCGCTCTGGGCGAGCATCTGGATCTCGCTCGTGACCGTCGGCCTCGCCGCCGCGATCGGCGTGCCACTCGCCTTTCTGTTCGAGCGCGCCGAGTTTCCCGGCCGCCGCTTGCTCGGATCGCTCGTCGCGCTGCCGGTGGTGCTGCCGCCGCTCGTCGGCGTGATCGCGTTTCTCTTCCTCTACGGCGAGAGCGGGTTTCTCTCCCGCGGAGTGCAGGCGCTCCTTCAGTTCGAGAAACCACCCTGGCGGCTCGCCGGCCCGGCCGCGGTGCTCCTGGTCCACGCGTACACGATGTACGTCTACTTCTATCTCTTCACGCGGGCCGGGCTCGCGCGGCTGGATGCCGCGCTCCTGGAGGCGGCCGCGGGTCTGGGAGCCCGGCCGGCGGCGGTTCTGACGCGTGTCACTCTGCCACTCCTCCGCCCGGCTCTGACCGGCGCGGCGCTGCTCACGTTCATGACGTCGCTTGCCTCGTTCTCGGCGCCGTACGTCTTCGGCGGCGGATTCCGCGTGATGACGACGCAGATCGTCGCATCGAAACTGAACGGCGACATTTCGGCGGCGATGGTCGAGACCGTCACGCTCGCCGCCGTCGCGCTCGTCGGGCTCGCGCTCCTCCAGAAGAGCGGCGCGGGCCGCGTGGTCGCGGGAGGCGGACGGGGAGTCGCTCCCGCGCGACGGCGCCTCGGCCGATCGCGCTGGCTGGTCGCGGCCCTCGCCTGGGTTTTTGCGGCGATCCTGCTGCTGCCGCACGCGACGCTCCTCCTCGTCTCGCTCGTGCCCCGCAGCACCTGGACGGTCGAGATCCTTCCTCCGATCTTGAACCTCTCGAACTACATTGCCCTGATCTCCGAGCCGGAACGCCTGCGGCCGCTCGTAAACTCGCTCTGGATGGCGGTCGCCGCGACGGCGGGCGCGCTCGGACTCGGCTTCGCGGCGGCCCGGCTCGCGGTGCGCGGAAGGATCCCGCTCGCCCGGCCGCTCGAAACCCTGCTCACCGTTCCGTGGGCGCTTCCCGGCACGGTCTTCGCCGTCGCGCTCTCGGCCACGTTCAGCGTCCACGCACCGTGGATCGGTCGGTTCGTTCTCGTCGGAACCGCGGCGATCCTGCCGCTCGGCTACCTCATCCGGAACCTTCCTTTGACGGGAAGCGCCGCGTTCGGCGGATTCCGGCAGCTCGACCCCGCGCTCGACGAGGCGGCTTCCTCGCTCGGGGCAGGGTGGTTCACCCGGTTGCGACGCGTCGATCTGCCGCTGCTCGCCCCGGCGCTCGCGGCGGGAGCAAGCCTGGCGTTCCTGACCGCGCTCGGCGACTTCGTGATCTCGATCGTTCTCTACACCTTCGAGACCCGCCCGATCTCGATCGAGATTCTCTCGTCGCTCCGGTTACAGGAGACCGGCGCGGCGGCGGCATACGGGGTCCTGCTGGCAGGCCTGTCCGCGACGGTGTTCTTCCTCTGGGGCCGCCGCAGCGACGAGAGAGGGTCAGGTCTCCACTTGCCACATCGTTACTGCCGCGCGATCGTCCGCGTCGTGTGCGGAGGGATCGACACGCGCGGGAACGGTTCGAACGAATACGCGCCGAGAAGTGTCACGCTCCTCCCATCCGGATCGGTCACGACGACGTTCACACTCCCCGCCGCGTGCGACGGCGTGACGACTTCGAGCGTCGCGGCGTCGACGAAAGTAACGACCGGCGCGGACGTGTCCCCGAAGGCGACCGACGCTCCCGGAACGAAACCGGAGCCGGCGATCCGGACGGTCGCCCCGCCGCGCGCGCTTCCGGAGAACGGGATCACCGAAACGACGGAAAGCACTGCGGGACTCGCGTCGGCGATCCGCGCGAAGAGTCCCCCTTCGGTCGCGAGGTACAACTCCCCCGTTGCGTCCTCGCCGAACGTCGTCAGGCCGGACGCGCGTGCCGAGAAGAGTCGCGTCGTCCAGTCGCCGGACGCTTCTGTCGCCCCCCAGATCCTGCCGGTGCAGTAGTCCCCGTAGAAGTAGGTCCCGAGGAGACGGGGAAAGAGCCGGCCGCGGTAGACATATCCCCCGGTCACCGAGCAGTCGCCGGCCGAGTGCGAATACTCGAGGATCGGCGGCGTCAACTCCGGCGCGTTGCACGCGGGAACTCCCGACGGGCAGCCCGAGTTTCCGCCGCCGCCGCAAGCCGTTCCCTCCATGACCTTCCAGCCGTAGTTCCTTCCGCCGGGACTCCCCGCCGGCTGGAAGTCGATCTCCTCGCGCGAGCCCTGCCCGACGTCGCCGATGAAGAGGTCGCCGGTCGAGCGATCGAAGGAGAACCTCCAGGGGTTTCGAAGTCCCTTCGCCCAGATCTCGTCGCGCGCGCCGCCGGGCGCCGCGAACGGGTTGTCCGGCGGAATGCCGTAGAAGGGGGGCGCGCCCGAGCTCGCGTCCACGTCGATTCGCAGGATCTTCCCGAGGAGCGTTTCGTCGCGCTGGCCGTTGCACATCGGGTCGTTCGCGGAGCCGCCGTCGCCCATCCCGATGTAGAGATATCCGTCGGGTCCGAACGCGAGCTGCCCTCCGTTGTGGTTGCTGAACGGCTGCGGAATCGTCAGGAGAATCACGCCGCTCCCGGCGTCCGCCGTGTCCGGGTTGCCGGCCGAGACGCGGTAACGCGCGATGACGGTATCGCCCGCCCCGTTCGTGTAGTCCACGAAGAAGAAGCCGTTTTCCGAATGGCGCGGATGGAACGCCAGCCCGAGAAAACCCCGCTCGCCGCAGCACGAAACGAGAGAGCGGAGGTCGAGGAACGGCGTCGAAAGAACACGGCCGTTGTCGAAGACGACGATCTGTCCCCGCTGCAACGTCAGGAAAAGCCGCGCGTCGCCGGCGTGCGCGATCGCTGTCGGCTGCGCGAGTCCCGTCGCGAGGGCCTCGAGCACGATCTCGGGGGGAGCCTGCGCGCGGGCGCGCGCTGCGATCGAAACGAACGCAACGGCGAGAAGGGCAGAGAGCGCCCGGTTTCGGTGCAGATCCGACTCCACGGAAGGAGAACGGCGGCCTCCGCGCGTACAATTCCGGTCGAGTGACAGCCGAATGCGGCGGTTTTTCACCACGAGCCTGCTTCTGCTGGCGGTCGCGTGCACGGCTCCGACCTCCCCGGAGACCGCCGCAAACGGCGTTCGCGCCGAGAACGAGACCGGCGCGCAACTGGGTCGCCCCGCTACCCGTGTCGTCGCGCCGCGGCCCGCGCCGCGAACCATTCCCGTCGGTGGATGGGGCGGCGACCACCTCCGGCTGCTGCTGACTGAAACCGAAGGGACGCTCGAATACGACTGCGCGCACGGCACGATCGACGAGCCATTCGTCGTCGACTCCGCCGGCCGGTTTGGCCTGAGGGGAACGCACACCCGCGAGCACGGCGGACCGATTCGCCGGGACGAGAAGCCCGACGAGCACCCCGCTCGCTACACGGGCGCGACCGACGGGAAGACGATGACGCTCAGCGTGACGCTGACGGACTCGAACGAGTCGGTGGGCACCTTCACGCTGACGCGCGGCCGCGCGGGCCGCGTCGTTCGGTGCCTCTAGATCACAGGACCGCGTAGGCGCGGACGGGAAAGCTCCCCAGCCCGCGGAAGGGCGCGGGCGCGCAGTGAAAACGGAACCCGCCTGGCGGAAGCCGATCCAGATTCGTCAGGTGCTCGACGATCGGGATTTCCGCCTGGAGCAGAAGGGTGTGTGCCGGCCGCGTCCCGTCGCGCGCGTCGTCGATGTTCAGCGAGTCGATTCCCACCAGCGCCGCCCGCCCCGCGACGAGACTCTCCACGGACCTCCTCGTCAGATAGGGATGACCCTCGAAGTATGCGGGCGTGCGCCAGTTCCGGCTCCAGCCGGTCTGGACGAGGACGGCCCGGCCGGCGACATTGATGCCGTCGAACCGCTCCGCTTCGACCGCTCGGCCGGCGGCGGTGGCATCGATGACGATTCCTTCGAGGTCGACGAGCTTCTCGAGCGGGATTGTCGCCACGTCCGCGCCCTGCTCGAATCGGTGGAATGGCGCGTCGACGTACGTCCCGGTGTTGGCGACCATCTCCACCCGGCCGATCGAGAACGTCGTTCCGGCCGAATACTTCGCCGCAGACGCTTCGCGGGAAAGGAACTCCGAGAGGACGGGAGCGGGGAGTCCCGCATAAGTGATCATCCCATCCTCGATCTCGTGGCTCAGATCGACGAGACGGCGGGAAGTCATCGGATGTGTTCGAGCGACGGGAACTGCGACCGAAGGAAGTCTTTCACGCCGACCGGGCCGCGGAGATCGACGCGGATCGATCCGGCGCCGTTTTCGAACGCGATGCCGATGTCGAGAAACGGGCAGCACGCCCGTTCGAGCTCCACCCATTCGGCGACCCGGAGGAACAGATAGGGCCGCGATGGAAAGCGGACCGCGTACCCGTCGCCGAGCTCCTCGACGCCTCGGACCGCCGAGGCGAGCTCCGCGATGAGAGCGGCGTGCCGTTTTCTCTGGACGGCGTCGAGCGCGTCGATCCGGCAGGCGAGTCCGGTTTCAGCCACGCCCGAGCCTCGTCTCCCGGTCGCGATAGAGCCTTTTGACGAGCTGGATCTGACCGGCGTGATACACGTCGTGCGCCGCGCTCCCGTACGCCAGGGTGTCGATGCGGTGGCGGCTGCCGGAAGAGCGTTCGGAAAGCCGCCGCTCTCGAATCTGCTCGATCGCCTCGCGGAGCCGGCGGTGCTGCTCGTCGAGAAGGGCGAGGTCCGCGCGCCAGGCCTTCTCGGTCGGCGTGTCGGGCCGCACGAACCAGTTGCTCCCCTTGTCGGGGAACGATCCGCGCTTCTCTCCCGTCAGGCGGCGCCAGTTGACGTACTTCCAGTACGCGACGTGCACGGCGAGCTCCCAGACGTTGTGGCGATCCGGGCCGGGACGCCACGCAGCCTCCTCGACCGTGACCCCGCGCAGAGAGCCCCGGAGGTTCGGGCCGTGCCAGGCCTTCCTCTCGTAGGCCTCGTCGACGATGCGAAGTAGGAGGGCAAGCTCGGGAGAAGGCTTCGATTTCGCCGTTCGCTTCATGGATTTCCCGTTCGCGTCCATACGAGGTCTCGTCCGTCGCGGCGATCGAGGATCCGCACGACTTTTCCGTTCGCGTCCCGCACGAAGATCTTCCGCGCTCGCGGCGCTCCGGCGATGAAGAAGACAGTGTCCGTTTCTGGCAGGAGCTCCTGTTTCGCCCGTCCGCTCCGCTGGCCGAAGAGCCGGTCCCCCTCGCGAGTCACGGTGAAGGTCATGGAAGGCGAGAGGTCGTAGCGCCCGACGTAATCGGCATAGACGCCCTTGTCGGAGATCGACGCCGGCGCGGGATCCTGCAACCGGACGAGGACCTGCGAGGCGACCAGCCGCCACCGACCCGCCTTGCGGATCCAGGTGTCGGTCGAGTGGTAATGGCTGACGAGCTTCTGATCGAACACGCTCTCGCGCTCGAGATCTTCGTGGGTGACGACCGCGGCGTCGCCGTAGACGTGAACCTGTGCGCTCTCCACCTCGATCGAACCGGAGAAGCCGGGGGGGAGCGGCTTCATCTCCTCCTTCAGCTGAGCCTTCGTCAGCGTCCGTCCGTCTTCGCTCGTGTAGAGCATCGAGTCGTCGAGGTGTTTGTCCCAGACCGCCCAGTCGCCGGAGGCGACGGCGGCGAGGAGCTCCCCGGTCATTCGCGTCAGCTCCGCTTCCGTCCCGGCGGCCTTCGGCCCGGCCGGCCCCCCCGAGGGGTTGAGCGTTAGAACCAGGGCCAGTCCGCCGACCGCGATCATTGTGCCTCCGCTTGCCGGGCCGGGATCACCGGCGCCTTCTCCACGACGGCGCGAGCCGGCCCGGATTCTCTTCGAGCGCCGTACCGGATGATGAGCGCGACCGCCCCCACGATCACCGCGGCGGCGAGAAGAGTCCGCAGCGTCATCGGCTCTCCGGCGAACGCCCATCCGAGCAGGACCGCGACGACCGGGTTCACGTACGCGTACGTCGAGACGCGGGCCGGCGTCGTCGCTTTCAGCAGCCAGATGTAAGCCGTGAAGCCGATGAGCGAGCCGAAGAGGATCAGATAGGCGAGCGAGAGGAGCGAACGCGCGGACACGGCCGCGAGCGTGAGCTTCCCCGCCTGCCCGGTCGCGAGGCCGAAAAGGAGGAGCCACGCGCCGCCCGCGATCATTTCCATCGCCGTCGCGAGAAAACCGGACTTCGGAAGATCGGCGACGCGGGAGTGCAGCGATCCGAAGGCCCAGGAGAAAGAACCGAGGAGCAAAACTGCCGCCCCGATTGCATCCACGCGGCCCGCCAGCTTTCCCGGCGCGATCAAGAGGCCGAGTCCGGCGAGACCGAGCACGAGTCCGCCGATCACGGGCGCCCGCGGAGTCTTCCTGCCGTGCCGTGGCAGACCTTCGAGCACCGCCATCCAGATCGGGACCATCGCGACGAGAAGGGCGGTCAGGCCCGACGGGACGCGCGTCTCCGCCCAGACGACGGCGCCGTTTCCTCCCAGGAGGAGGAGTCCGCCCACGACGGTCGCCGCCCCCCAGTTGCGTCGGGTCGGCCGCGGCGCACCGCGCCACCGCGACCAGCCGTAGAGGATCGCGCCCGCGACCAGGAACCGCGCCGCGGCCATCAGGTGCGGGGGGATGGTCTCGATCGCGAAGCGGATCGCGAGATACGTCGAGCCCCAGATGAGGTACACCGCCGCGAATGCGGCGATCACTCTGCCTTGCGGCGGCTCGAGCCCGGTCGAGACGTCAAGCACTGGCCGCTTCCTCCGACTCCACTTCGCGAGCGATCGGCAGCTCCGAGGTTTCCTTGACGCTCTCGAGCACGATCGTCGTGCGCGTCGAGGAGATCGTCGAGATCTTGCCGAGACGCTCCCGCAGAAGTCTCCCCAACGCCTCCGTGTCAGCGGCGCGGACTTTCACGAGGAAGCAGTCCTCGCCGGCGACGTGATGTACCTCGAGAACCTCGGGAATCTCCGCTAAGAGCTCGGCAGTCCGGATGCCGCCCGGCCGGTCGTTCGACCGGACGAACGTGAAGGCCACGAGACCGAGCCCGACGGCGTGGGGATCGATTCTTGTCGTGTAGCTCTGGACGATTCCCTTCTCCTCGAGCTTCCGGATCCGTTCGAAGACGGCGGACGGCGCGAGGCGGACCTGCCGCGCGATCTCCGCGTTCGAGGTCCGCGAGTTTCTCTGCAGGATCGTCAGGATATTGGCGTCGAGTTCGTTGATCATTCTGAGATAATATATGATTTGAGAAGAAACAGCGGTTCAAGAGGCCAGACTGTGACGTTCTGTCGCGGCCAGAAGACACCTCCCTCCCGGTAGAACCCGGGATCTCTCGCTTCGGTTGCGGAGCGCAAACGACTCGCGTCTCTCGCTCTTTGCTGTCCTTTTGATGACTCATTTCGGCGATCCGCGGGGGATATGCTCGCCCAATTCCCGCGAGGGATCCCGGATCGGAGAGGAATCTTGTCGACTACCTGTACATCGGGGGGGAATGGGCCGCGCGGGCTCGGCCGGCGACTCGTCGTCATCGGAGCCGGGCCCGCCGGGCTGACCGCGGGATACGAAGCGACGCGGCTCGGCATGGACGCGGTCGTATTCGAGAAGAGCGGCGACGTCGGGGGACTCGCTCGCACCGACGACTACAAAGGTTTTCACTTCGACATGGGGGGCCATCGTTTCTTCACGAAGGCGGCCCCGATCGAGAAGATGTGGCGCGAGGTCCTCGGGCCGAAGTTGCTTCGCCGCCCGCGCCTTTCGCGCATCTACTATCGCGGCCGGTTCTTCCAGTACCCGCTCAAGCCTTGGAACGCGCTTCGCGGTCTCGGCTTCTGGCAGGCGCTCGCGATCGTCGCGAGCTACCTCAAGTGGCAGCTGTTTCCCTATCGGACCGAGGACACGTTCGAGGAGTGGGTGACGAACCGGTTCGGGCGCCAGCTCTTCCGGACGTTTTTCCAGACCTACACGGAGAAGGTCTGGGGCGTGCCCTGCTCGAAGCTGAAGGCGGAGTGGGCCGCGCAGCGGATCAAGGACCTGTCGCTCAAGACGGCAGTGTGGAACATGTTTCTCCGCCGGGGAACGACCATCAAGACCTTGATCGAGGAGTTCGACTATCCGGTGCTCGGGCCGGGCATGATGTGGAGGGCGGTCCGCGACGCGATCGTCGGATCGGGCGGAGCCGTGGAGCTGAACCGGGACGTGGTCCGCGTGGAGCACGACGGCCGGCGAGTCTGCCGCATCGTCGTGGGATGCAACGGACGGCGAGAGAGCGTCGAGGGGACGGACTTCGTCTCCAGCATGCCGATCACCGAGCTGGTGGCGAAGCTCGATCCCCCGCCGCCCCCCGCGGTGCTCGAGGCGGCGCGAGCGCTGTCCTACCGCGACTTTCTGACGGTCTGCCTGATCGTGAACCGCGCCGATCTCTTCCCCGACAACTGGATTTACGTCCACGATCCTCTGGTGAAGGTCGGACGAATCCAGAACTATCGCAACTGGAGCCCGGCGATGGTCCCCGATCCGGCGAAGACGGGCCTGGGCCTCGAGTACTTCTGCACCGAAGGGGACGCGCTCTGGCAGTCGCCGGACGAGGAGCTCGTTGCGCTCGGAACGCGGGAGATCGCCGCGATCGGTCTCGTCCGGGCCGAAGAGGTCGAGGACGGACACGTCGTGCGGGTCCCGAAGGCCTACCCGATCTACGACAGCGCGTACCGCGAGCACCTCGACGTCCTGAAGCATTTCCTCGCCGGCTTCACGAACCTGCAGACGATTGGCCGCAACGGCCTGCACCGCTACGACAATCAGGACCACGCCATGCTGACGGCGATGCTCGCCGTGCGCAACGTCGTGTTCGAAGAACGAAACGACGTGTGGGGAGTCAACGCCGACCCGGACTACCAGGAGGAGATCCGTCTCCAGGCCGCGCTCGAGCGCGTCTTCGCGAAGCTCGATCGCTTCGCCTTCGGCGCCGCCGTGGCCGCCGTCGCCGCGGCTGTCCTCTCCCTGGCAAGCCTCTTCCTGATGTGGAAAGGCGGTCCGGTCATCGGCCCCAACCTGAGGCTGCTCGCCCAGTACCTTCCCGGCTACGAGGCGAGCCCGCGCGGCGCGCTCCTCGGCCTCCTCTACGGGCTCGTCGGTGGCTTCGTCCTCGGCTGGACCTTCGCGGTGACCCGGAACGCCGCGGCGCTCTTCTCCCTCGCCGTCATCCGCCGCCGCGTCGAGTCGCGTCTGCTGCGGCGGGTCTTCGACTACGTGTAACGGTCGCCGGAAGCAATGCCGGAAAACCACGACCTCGACCCGGCGCTCGCGGTGCGAATCCTCCGCCTCGAAGCGGTCGTCCAGGGCATCGCGTGGGGCCTCGTGGCGGGGCTGGCTCTCTTTCTGGCGACGAATTTCCTCGTGCTGAAGGGCGGCCGGGTCATCGGCCCCCATCTCTCTCTGCTCCGCCAGTTTTTCATCGGCTACGAGGTCACGTTCGTGGGCAGCTTGATCGGCTTCGCCTACGCCTTCGTTTGCGGCTTCGTCGCGGGATACGCGGTGAGCGTCGTCTACAACCGCATCGCGCGGAGGCGCCGAAATGCGTGAGGCGGTCAAGCCCAGCAGACAGGTCCGCCGCGCCAAGGCACGGCAGAAGCAACCGACGCGGCGGGCGTTCCGCTTCAGCCGCCTCGCCGCTCCTCTCCTCGTGGCGGCAGGCCTCTTCGCCTACCACAATGCTTTGAACGGCCCTTTCGTTCTGGACGACGTGCCCGCCATTCCGGACAACGCGACCATCCGGACGCTCTGGCCCGCGTCGGGCGTCCTGTCCCCGCCGGCGCAATCCGCGGTGACCGGGCGCCCGCTCGTCAACCTGTCGCTCGCTCTCAACTATGCGGCGAGCGGACTGAACGTCGTCCCCTACCATGCCTTCAACATCGCCATCCACCTCCTCGCCGCGGTCGTCCTCTTCGGGATCATCCGGCGGACGCTCGGCGGCCGCGGCCCGGAGGACCGCGATCACGACCCGGCGACCGGGATCGCGACGGCGGCCGCGCTCCTCTGGGTCGTGCATCCGCTCGTGACCGAGAGCGTCGACTACACGATCCAGCGGACGGAGCTCGTGATGGGCCTCTTTTTTCTGCTGACGCTCTTTTGCGCGATTCGAGTCTTCGATTCGCCCGGCAGTCCGGGCTGGCAAGCCGCGGCGGTGGCCTCGTTCGCGCTCGGCATGGGCAGCAAAGAGGTCATCGTGGTCGCTCCCTTAGTCGTCCTCGTCTACGACCGGCTCTTCCGGTCGAGGTCTTTTCGGGACGCGCTCCAGCGACACTGGCGTCTGTATGCCGGATTTGCCGGAGTCCTCGTCCTTTTCGTTCTGCTCGTCGCGACGCGTTTCCGCCGCGTGTTTACCGGGATGGCGGGCCGCTCCGTGACGCCGTGGGATTACGCGTTGACGCAAAGCGGCGTGATCGTTCACTACCTGCGGCTGTCTCTCTGGCCGCACCCGCTCGCGGCGGATTACGATGGCTGGCCGATCGCGACGTCTCCCGTCAGCGTCTTGCCCTATCTGGTCGTGGTGCTGGCGCTCGTCGCGCTGACTCTCTGGGGCCTCGCGAGGCGGCGAAAGCTCGCATTCCTCGGAGTCTGGTTCTTCTTCATCCTGGCGCCGACGTCGAGCTTCCGGCAGATCCCCTCCGAAGTCGCCGGCGAGCGGCGTATGTACCTGCCGCTCGTCGCGGTGGTCGCCCTCCTCGTCCTCGCGGGGCGCGCGCTCTTCTCGCGACTGGATGCGCCGAGGATCGTCTCGGTCACCGTCACGGCGGCGCTCGCGATCACGCTCTCTCTCGTGACGGTGCACCGCAACGACGACTACCGGACGGTCCTCTCGTTCTGGAGCGACGCGGTCGCGAAGCGGCCCGACAACCCGCGAGCCCGAATGTCGCTCGGCGATTATTACTTCCGGCACGGGCGGGGCGCGGAGGCGGTCGCGCAGCTGGCGGAGGCCGTGCGCCTGCAACCAGGCAGCGCGAAGGCGCAGTTCGATCTCGGGATTGTGCTGGCAAACCAGGGCAGGATGGACGAGGCGATCGAGCACTATCGCGAGACGCTCCGGATCTTTCCCGAGAACGCTTCCGCGCACAACAACCTGGCTGCCGCACTCGCGGGACGATTCGACATCGATGGAGCCATCGAGCAATATCGGGAGGCGATCCGGATCGAGCCGGGGCACGCGGTCGCGCATTACAACCTCGCGCTCGCTCTCGGCCAGAGAGGACGGATGGAGGAGGAGATCCAGCACCTCGAGGCGGCGGTCCGTCTGCAGCCCGACTTCGCACAGGCTCGCCGCACCCTCGACGATCTCCGGGGCCGTGCGAGCCGGTGAGGACTCCGGTCACCCGCTCCGGCATGAGAACCGCGTCGTGGATCGGCCTCGGCATCGGCGTCGCCATTGCGGTCGCGCTGGTCGCCTGGCAGGGGGTGAACACGGTTGCCGGTCTTCTCGCTTCGACAGACTGGAAGCTCGTCCTCGTCGCCGTCTTCGCCGTCCCGCAGCTCCTCCTCTCGACCGCGTCCTGGCGGCTCCTTTTCCCGCCGGAGGGAGCGCCCCGCTTCGATCTCGCGCTGTTGGCGCTCTGGATCGGCTACTCGATCAACCTGATGCTGCCGGTCGCGAGCCTCG
>DASWDK010000170.1:0-2202 GCA_036395335.1 Thermoanaerobaculia bacterium | reverse complement strand
CATCGGGCTTCGACTGCGCGACGTCCCGCGGGTTGAAGCTCGAAGGTCCGATTCTCGCCGGGCTTCTGCGGCCGGGCGGCACCCTGCTGCTCTGGACCACCTCGCGCTCGGACGAACGCTCCCTTCTGTCCGCTCGTTTTCGACTCGAGCAGACTCTGCCACTCCCAGGGACGCGACGCCGCGTCATCGCGCTTTTTCGAACGGACTGATCTCTTACTCGGCCCGTTTCACGTGGAACATCGGGCAGCCCGCCACGACAATTCAGTGAAGAGAGCGGCTTCGGCTCGATTCTTTCCATTTGAGCCCGGAGGCTCCACAATGGCGAAAATGGGGCGTGTAATTGCAATTGCAAATCAGAAGGGGGGAGTCGGAAAAACCACGACCGCGATCAATCTGGGCGCTGCGCTGGCCGCCTTCGACCGCAAGGTCGCTCTCGTCGATTTCGACCCCCAGGCGAACGCGACATCCGGCCTCGGCCTGGCGGGCCAGAAGAACGGCGCGACCGCCTACGATGTCCTGCTCGGGGCCGATCCGAGGCAAGCTCTTCTCGGGAGCGGCTTTCCGAATTTCTGGGTCCTCCCGTCCGGAAGGGACCTCGTCGGAGCGGAGATCGAGCTCGTTGGCCAAGAGGGGCGGGAGGGGCGCCTCCGCGAGGCGATCGATCGCTTCCGCGGCGACTTCGATTTCGTTTTCGTCGACTGCCCGCCCTCGCTCTCGTTGCTCACCGTCAACGGCCTCGCGGCTGCGGATTCGGTGCTGATTCCACTCCAGACGGAATACTTCGCTCTGGAGGGGTTGAGCGAGCTTCTCGAGTCGATCGAACGCGTGCGACACTCGTTCAATCCGGATCTGCAGATCGAAGGAATTCTGCTCACCCTGTACGATGACCGCACGAACCTCGGCCGGCAAGTCGTGGAGGATATTCGTCAACACTTCGGCAAGCTCGTCTACGACACGGTCATCCCGCGTAACGTGAGGCTGGGGGAAGCGCCCTCCTTCGGCAAGCCGGTCCTGGCCTATGACGTCAAGTCGAAGGGCGCCGAGGCTTATCTCGCTCTCGGACGAGAGCTTTTGAAGAGGAAGGAGGTTCGATGACCCAAAAGCAGGCGCTCGGTCGGGGTCTCTCGGCGCTCCTGCCCGGTCGGGAGGAGGTTCCACGGGAAACGGGCGCCCGGGAGGTCGAGATCGGCCGGCTCGTACCGAACCGTTACCAACCCCGGCGGGACTTCTCCGAAGCGGGGCTCGCCGAGCTCGCCGCCTCGATCCGCGAACAGGGGATCGTCCAACCAATCGTCGTGACCCCGCGCGGTGAAAAGCTCGAGATCGTCGCGGGGGAACGTCGGTGGCGCGCAGCGGCGCTGGCGGGCCTGACGAAAGTGCCGATCGTGCTCCGGGAGCGGCAATCGGAGACGGACCTCCTCGAGGTTG
This sequence comes from Thermoanaerobaculia bacterium, assembly GCA_036395335.1. Classification (GTDB taxonomy): domain Bacteria; phylum Acidobacteriota; class Thermoanaerobaculia; order UBA5066; family Gp7-AA6; genus Gp7-AA6. Next base: position 774 of record DASWDK010000170.1, on the reverse strand, counting down.
CGCTCGTCGAAAACCTCCAGCGCGAGGATTTGAACCCTCTCGACGCGGCCGAGGCCTATGCCCGGCTCAAGGACGAGTTTCGCTTGTCTCACGAGAGGATCGCCGATCGGGTCGGCAAGGACCGAACGACGATCTCAAATGCCCTGCGCCTTCTGAAATTGCCTTCGAGCGTGAAAGACCGGGTTCGCTCCGGTCTTCTGTCCGGGGGACACGCCCGCGCCCTCGCGTCGCTCGCGTCGGCGGATGACCAGGAACGGCTCGCCGAAGAGATCGTCCGGCGCAACCTTTCGGTCCGACAGACGGAAAAACGCGTGGCGAGCTTTGGCGGAGCGGATAAACTCCGGCGAGAACATCGTCGCGATCCGTTTACGCGGGACGCCGAGGAGAAGCTTTCGCGGCGCCTGCGGTCGCGCGTCCGAATCGTGCGCCGCCGTCGTCGAGGAAGGGTCGAGATCTCGTTCGGGTCGGAAGACGAGCTCATCGGTCTCTACGAGAGGCTTGTTCGTGCTTAAAAGAGAGAGAGCGGCGAACCAGGATGTAGCGCCTATGGAATCAGGGTGGATCGAACCAGGAAGGAAGGGTCATGAAAGGGAAGACGGAGGACGCGACGTTGAACGGGTTTCTGGATCGTGGGAGTCACCTGAGCGGTGATCTCAAGTTCGAGGACGGGTTCCGCATCGATGGGAAGTTCGAAGGAAAGATCACGTCGGGGAGCGAGCTCGTGGTCGGTGAGAACGCCGACGTCGAAGCGGAGATCCACGTCGAGCGACTTTC
>DASWDK010000169.1:0-2237 GCA_036395335.1 Thermoanaerobaculia bacterium | reverse complement strand
GTTCAACGGCTTCTACTGGGTCTTCTACGGCGCGCTCTCCGACGTCCAGTACACGATCACCGTGACCGACACGGTGACGGGAGCCGTCAAGACTTACCAGAACACGGCGGGGCATCTCGCGAGCGTCGCCGACACCGCGGCGTTTCCGCAGTGACGCTCCCGGAAAAGGAGAGCCGGGTCGCACCGCTGACGATCACACCGGAAGCGGCGCGGCGGCTAACTTCGGAGGCGGACTTCTCGCGAGCGGTCCTGTCCGTGCAGCACGTTCTCGGCTGCAGAGGCAACGGGTTTCGCGTCTCGATCGGCGAGAACTCGCTGGAGGAAGGACATCGTTTCGAATCCGGAGGGATCCCGGTCGTGATGGATGACTCCGCGTTCGAAACGCTTCGAGGGGCGGTCCTCCGGATCGACTCCGACCCGGCCGGCGACGGATATCGCCTGAATCACCCGGCTGCGGTTCTGACGACGTTCTGCTAGCGATTTGGCAGAGGGCGAAGCGCCCCGGGTCTCCGCACGGGCTTCTTCTCCGGCTTGTTCGTCACCTGCGAGAGCCGGCGGTGGTGCTCGACGACGATCCGGACAGCGTCCTGCGCGTTCGTGCTCCGGTGGAGAAGGTTGCGGTCGCGCTCGTCGATGGTCCCGTGCTCCAGGAGCTTTCCGAGAAGCGGCTCGATCGCGTCCTCGGCATCGCGGCCTCCCAGGATGATCGGGTAGTTCTCGATCTTTCGCGTCTGCATGAGAGTCAACGTCTCGAACAGTTCGTCGAGCGTCCCGTAACCTCCCAGGAAAGCGAGGAACGCACAGGAGAGTTTGACGAACATGTATTTGCGGATGAAGAAGTAGGTGAAGTCGAACACCCGGTCGAGGTAGGAGTTTTCTTTCTGTTCGCGTGGCAGCCGGATGTTCAGCCCGATCGAGATCCCGCCCCCTTCGCGGCAGCCGCGGTTGGCGGCCTCCATGATCCCGGGGCCGCCCCCCGTGACCACGTTGAATCCTTCGAGGGCGAGCAGTCTCGCCGTCTCGCGCGCGAGCTCGTAAGCGGGATGGGGCGGGCCGAGCCGGGCCGAGCCGAAGATCGTGACCGCGGGCTCGACGTCCCGGAACGCGAGACTTGCTTCGACGAACTCGCGGGTGATCTCCGCGACGCGCTCGGCCTCGCCTCCGGGGAGATCCGACCATCCCAGATCCTTCAGGACGCGGGGAAACTCCTCGATTCCCGGATCGGTCACGCGCGGCAGTATAGGCGGCGCCCGCCGAAGGCGGAGGCCTCAGCGGGGAATCGAGGCGACGCGCCGGACCTTCAGCAGCTCGTTGACGAGGAAGAGCGGGCCGACCAAGAGATGCACGAGATTCTTCAGGAACGCCGGCCGATTCTTTTCGAAAACGGCATGGCCGATCGCCTGAAGGATCCAGCCGACCGCGAACGCGGCGAGCCCGTACCGCCAGTCGGCAACCGCACGCGCCGCGAGATCGAGGAAAGCGAATGCGACGAGCAAGCCGGCGGCGAGGGAAAGATCCAGGGTCGCGTCGTAGAGCACGACGGCCGCGATGGCGATCTCGGCGACGCTCAGCGGTCCGACGCGAATCTGCGCGAGCATGGCGAGGGCACCGAAAACGATCAGCGTGATGCCGAGGACGTGACAGGCGAGGTTGCCGCGCGCGCGGTGGTGGGAGCCGTAGTCGGCGAGCAGCGCATCGATGCGTTTCAGCGGAATCTCCCGTGCAACCGGGTGAGATTATATTTCCCGCGACGATCCTGAATGAAGGCGATGCGCCTTCCGAGAATCGCCCCGGTCGAGCAGGCACCGCTCGAGCCGGTCGAGCTTCCGGATCCCCGACCGGATGCGAGCGAAGTCCTTCTCGACGTCGAGGCCTGCGGGGTCTGCCGAACGGACCTCCACGTCGCCGAAGGCGAGGTTGGCGCGCGTCTCCCGATCGTCCCGGGCCACCAGGTCGTGGGAAGAGTGCGGGAGTGCGGATCTGAAGTCGCGGGAATCCGACCGGGCGACCTCGTCGGGGTGGGATGGCTCTCCGAGACGTGCGGGCAGTGCGTCTTCTGCCGGTCGGGTCGGGAGAACCTCTGCCGATTTGCCCGCTTCACCGGCTGCGACCGGGACGGCGGTTACGCCGAACGGATGACCGCGCCGGAGAGCGCGGTCTACCGTCTGCCGCCCGACCTCGACCCGAAGCAGGCAGCACCGCTCCTCTGTGCCGGCGTCATCGGCTACCGAACGCTG
>DASWDK010000168.1:0-1551 GCA_036395335.1 Thermoanaerobaculia bacterium | reverse complement strand
GGCGAGCGACGTGCACTTCGAGCCCAAGGAAGATCACGTGCGCGTGCGATTTCGGATCGAGGGAGTGCTCCAGGAAAGAAAAGCGCTCCCGTTGACTCTTGGGATCGCCGTGATCAGCCGTCTGAAGATGCTGTCGAAGATGGACATGGCCGAGCGCCGCGTCCCCCAGGACGGCAACTTCTCGACGGTCGCCGCGGGATTGGAGAGGACAGTGCGCGCCTCCATCTTCCCGAGCTGCTACGGAGAGAAGATCGTCTTGCACATTGCCAGCCCCGCCATGGCCTCGAAGGATCTCCACGAGCTGGGACTGCCGGAACGAATGCTGCCGACCGTGATCGAAGCCCTGAATCGGCCGTCCGGCCTGATCCTGACCACAGGCCCCGCCGGCTCCGGAAAGACCTCGACTCTCTATTCGCTCATCCAGTCGCTCGACCCGATCCGGCGCAACATCGTCACCCTCGAGGTCGGGATCGAAGTGCGGATGCCGAACCTCACGCAGGGGGAGACCAACGCGCGCGCCGGTTTCACGTTCGCGACGGGACTGCGCGCGATCGAGGGCCAGGACCCGGACGTCATCCTGGTCGGGGAGCTCGGCGACGTGGAAACCGCCGCAATCGCATTTCGATGCGCGCTGACGGGACGTCTGGTGCTCTCGACCCTTTACGCGCCCTCGACGGTCGAGACGATCACGCGCCTTCTCGATATGGGCCTCGAGCCGTTCGCCGTTTCGAGCGGGCTCTCGGTCATCATCGCGCAGCGCCTCGCTCGCCGGCTTTGCGCCGCGTGCAAGACGTCGGCGCCCGCGGACCCGGAAATGGTCGCATCGCTCCTGAGATTTCTGCCTGCGGACATTCCGGCGGAGCTCTTCGTCGCGAAGGGGTGCGACCTGTGCGGCGGAACCGGCTACAGGGGCCGGACGGCCATCTTCGAGGCCGTCACCATGGATGACGAGATCCGCGACAGCATCCGCTCCAAGAGCCCGACGCGCGTCTACCGCCAGCTGCTCGCCGCGCGCCAGGTCCCGACTTTGCGTCGCGAAGGATGGATACGCGTCCGCGCCGGCGAAACCACGATCGAGGAAGTCATGCGCGTCTGCTGACGAACCGGCATGCGCCGGTTCGTCGGGGTGCCGTTGTGCCCACCCCTAGTGCATGTCGAGGATGGAAGAGACTCCCACAGGAGTGTCGGCCAGTTTCTTTTCTTCGGCGAAGAGAGTCTTTCGAAGCTCCTCCGGCTCTTCCTCGACCGACTCCGCGAGGCCGGTGAACGGGGCCTCCGTGAGAGCCTGGTGATAGCCCATCGAAGGGAGCCCGCCGTCGCGAAGCGCGTGGATGAGCTTGACCGTGCGCAGGGCATCGAACCAGGTGTGAAGATGACGGAGAAGAGTTTCTTCCTCATGAGAGCGGGCGATCGCTTCCCGAATCGCGCCGAACGATCCCATTCTCTCGAGAGTTTCTGTCAACAGGTCGGCACGGAAGAACGGGCTGTCGCCGGGCAACCCCGTCAGGGGCGGTCGCACGTCGCCTCCCGAGCGCGCGATCGTCGCGAGCA
>DASWDK010000167.1:0-4154 GCA_036395335.1 Thermoanaerobaculia bacterium | reverse complement strand
CGCCCTCTTGCCGATCGGGAGGATCGTGACGGACTCCCACCCCTTCTTTTCCGCGGTGAGCGCCGCGACGGCTCGGTTGACGTTCGCGTTGAAGGCCCCCGCGAGACCCTTGTCCCCTTCGACGACGAGAAGCGCGACGCGCTTCTCCTCGCGGGTCGCGAGGAGCGGGTGCTGCGCTTCCTTCACGCGCGACGAGACCGAAGCGAGCACCTCGCGCAGCGCCTTCGCGTACGGCCGGGCCGCGATCACGCGGTCCTGGGCCCGCCGCAGCTTCGCCGCGGAGACCATCTTCATGGCCCGCGTGATCTGCTGCGTGTTCTTGACCGACTTCAGGCGCCGTCGGATGTCGATGAGGGAAGCCATCGGGGTCCCACTCCAGTGTGTAAGTACTAAGTACTAATTCTAGGCCGCGACGGCATTCGCGTTCTCCTTGACGAACTGGTCCTTGAAAGCACCGATCGTGGCCGTCAGGGCCTCGTCGGTCGCCTTCTCGAGCTTGCCCGTATTGACGATCGCCGAGAGCACGTCGGCGTGGTCCCTCTTCATGAATTCGTGCAGCGCCGCTTCGAAGGGGAGGACCGACTCGACCCGGAGCGAGTCGAGGAAGCCTCGCGTACCCGCGAAGATCGAGACGATCTGAAGTTCGACCGGCATGGGCTGGAACTGCGGCTGCTTCAGGATCTCGACCAGCCGGCGCCCGCGGGCGAGCTGCGCCTGCGTGGCCTTGTCGAGGTCGGATCCGAACTGCGCGAACGCGGCGAGCTCGCGGTACTGAGCGAGATCGATCCGGAGCGTGCCGGCGACCTGTTTCATCGCCTTGATCTGGGCGTTGCCGCCGACGCGGGAGACCGAAAGGCCGACGTTGACCGCGGGGCGGACGCCCGAATAGAAGAGGTCCGATTCGAGGTAGATCTGCCCGTCGGTGATCGAGATGACGTTCGTCGGAATGTAGGCCGACACGTCGCCGGCCTGAGTCTCGATGAACGGGATCGACGTGAGGGACCCCGCGCCCCGCGCATCCGAGAGCTTCGCCGCCCGCTCGAGGAGCCGCGAGTGAAGGTAGAAGACGTCCCCGGGGTAAGCCTCGCGGCCCGGCGGCCGCCGCAGAAGGAGCGAGATCTCGCGGTACGACGCCGCGTGCTTGGAGAGGTCGTCGTAGATCGTGAGAGCGTGCTGCTTGCTGTAGAGGAAAAACTCTCCCATCGCGCAGCCCGCGTACGGCGCGATGAACTGCATGGGCGCGGGGTCCGACGCGGTCGCCGAGACGACGATCGTGTGCTCCATCGCGCCGTATTCCTCGAGCGTCTTGACGACCTGCGCCGCGGTGGACTTCTTCTGCCCGATCACGACGTAGATGCAGATGAGACCCTTCCCCTTCTGGTTGATGATCGTGTCGAGCGCGACCGCAGTCTTGCCGGTCTGCCTGTCGCCGATGACGAGCTCGCGCTGCCCGCGGCCGATCGGGATCATCGCGTCGATGGCCTTCAACCCGGTCTGCACCGGTTCGCGCACCGGCTGCCGCTCGATGACGCCCGGCGCCGTGCGCTCGATCGGATAGTGATCGGCGGCGGCGATCGGCCCCTTTCCGTCGATGGCGCGCCCGAGCGAGTCCACGACACGGCCGACCAGAGCGGGGCCGACGGGAACCTGGATGATCTTGCCGGTGCGGCGGACCTCCTGCCCTTCGGAGACCTCGCGCGACTCGCCCAGCAGCACCACGCCGACGTTGTCCTCTTCGAGATTCAAGGCCAGCCCGAACACGTCGTGACCGAAGTCGAGGAGCTCGCCCGCCATGGCCTTGTCGAGGCCGTAGACGCGCGAGATGCCGTCGCCGACCGAGAGGACCGTGCCGACCTCCGCGACGTCGATCGACTTCTCGTAACCCGCGAGCTGCCGTTTCAGGATTTCCGTGATCTCGTCTGCTTTGATCTCCATGGGCCCTCATCTGGGGACAGGCTTAAGCCTGTCCCTGGTTCTTGGCAAAAGCCTGTCTCCAGTCATCGGCAACAGGCCGATCGTTGCTAGCCCGCTTCCGCCGTTTCGTGGAACCTCTCGATCGCCCGCGCCGCGGACGCATCGAAGACCTCGCTGCCGACCTTTGCCACGAAACCGGCCAGGATCTTCGGATCCACTTGAACGTTCATCCGCACGCGACGGTTGAGCTGCCGCGCGAGCGCCTCCTCGATCCGGACGCGCTCTTTTTCGTCGAGCGGGGCGGCGACCGTGACCCGCGCCTCGACGACGCCGGAGGCCCGGTCGTACGTTGCCCGAATTGCCGAGAGAATCTCGGGCAGAGCAACGACTCGGCGTCTCTCGAGGACGAGCCCGAGGAAGCGGCGGCCAACATCGTCGACGCCGGCAGCGCTCGCGAGCTCGTCGAGCGCCCGGCGCTTCGCTTCGATCGGAACCGAGGGAGCTGCGAGGAAGTTCTTCAGGCGCGGATCCTGCCCGATCGCTCGCCGAATCGTCCCCGCCGAGGCGAGAAATCGCTCGACGTCGTAACCGGGCGGAACGGTCTCGAGAAACGCCTGCGCGTAAGGGCGGGCGAATCGGCTCACGATCCCGCATCTCCCGTGAGGTTTTTCTCCGCGAGGCGCGCCACGCTTTCCTCGAGGAGCCGCCGCCGGTCCTGGTCGGTGATCTGGGCGGCGAGCAGGTCGCGCGCGACGCCGGCGGTCAGGTCTGCGGCGGTGCGACGCAGCTCCTGCTTCGCGGCGGCCAGTCGCCGACCGATCTCCTCTTCCGCCTCGCGGCGCACGCGCTCGACCTCTAAGTCGGCCTTCTCCGAAAGCGCGGCGCGCTCGGATTCTCCCTCGGCAAGGCCGCGGGCGCGAATCTCAACGATCTCCTGGTCGAGGCGAACCATCCGTTCTTTCACCTGCGCCTCGAGTCGCGCCGCTTCCGCTCTCCGCTCCTTCGCTTCCCGCAGTCGCTGTTCGACTTCGAGCTGCCGCTTTCGGAACATGGCGGCGAGAGGACGCGCGACGAAGTACAGCATGACGCCGAGAAAGAGGGCCAGGTTGACGAGAGACCAGAGCCAGAGAGGCAGACCGAGGAAGGTGGCCGCGTGCTCCTCGGCCTGCTCGGCCGCGAGCGCGATTGGGACTCCCCCGAACAGTCCCCGGCCGGTCGAACGCCTCGCGGCGCCCGAAGCGCCGATGCGGCTTAAGATCACGCGGCGAGCTTCCGTCCGAGGATTTTTTCCGCCAGATCGACGGCCATGGCCCGGGCGCGGGTAGGGAGCTCGGCAGCGGTCTTCCGGACTTCGGCGCCGATCTCCGCGCTCGCGCCCTCGACCGCCGACGTCGCCGTCTGGCGGGCTTCCGCGAGTTGGCGTTCGAACTTCGCGAGGCCTTCGGCGCGAAGGGTTTCCCTCTCCTTCAACGCCTCACGCCGGGCGGCCGCGAGCCGGCGCTCGGCCTCCGCGATCGTTCGCTCGAGCTCCTTCAGGCTCTCCTGGTGAATCCGGGTCGCCTCGCGCTCTTCTCGCTCGCGCTCCGCCAGAATCGCGCCGAGCGGCGCGAAGAGAAAACGCTTCAGGATCGCGTACGAGAGGACGAACGCGAACATCACGTAGAGGAGCGTCACGTCGGGGGCTTTGATCATGGATCTGGCGTGCTTTCCTCGCGATTCGAGAATCGGACTGGAGAGAACGGGACCGCCTGTGTTTCCGCGCCGGAGCGCGGATGAATAGCACACGCCCCGAAAGGGGTCAAACGAGCGAGCAGTCCAGACCCCGAGGGACGACCGGAGACCCGGGGCGGAGGACTTCCAGAGTGAGTATCAGTACAAGTGCTTTATATTCAGAAGCTTAGCTCCGACGCTCCGCTGCCGGCGCCGGCATTCCAACCACGTTCGACGGAGCTTCCTGTCCCATCTTGCACGAGCCCTGGAAGAACGCTCCTTCCTCGATTGCGAGCGCGGGCGTCGTCAGATCTGCCATCACGCGCGCCTTCGGGTGAAGCTCGATCCGCTCCGTCGCGACGACGTTTCCCCGGAGAGTGCCGTTGACCGAAAGTCGCTCGACGTGGATCTCCGCTTCGACGTCGGCGTTCTCACCGACCACGAGCTCGCTCCCCGACGTGATCTTTCCTTCGAACTTCCCATCGATGCGGAACCCGTCCTCGAACTTGAGATCACCGCTCAGGTGACTC
>DASWDK010000166.1:0-5723 GCA_036395335.1 Thermoanaerobaculia bacterium | reverse complement strand
TCGGCTCGCTCGTCTTAGACGAGCGCCACCCGGACACTCTCTACGTTTCGATCGGAGGCGACGGCACTTACAAGACGGCGGACGGGGGCAACACGTGGACGCCCTTTAGCGTGCCGCCCGGAACACCGGGCGTCATCGGTGTGTGGCTGTTCGTCCCAGATCCGTCGACGGATGGCCGACTCTATGCCTCCGACTTCCTCTCCCTCTATCGAAGCGACGATGCGGGTGCCAGTTGGCAGCTCGTACGCGGAGGAATTCAGGAGCTTCTCTGGCTCGACCGGCACGACCCGTCTGTGCTTTACGCGCGCGACGAGGCGGGAGCACTGCTGAAGAGCGCCGATCGAGGGATCACTTGGACCGCGATCGACGCCGGACTTCCGACCGAAGGCGGGTTCTCGAGCCTGGTGGCCGATACCGCCGACCCGAACGTCTTGTACATCGGCACCGGAGGTCACGGAGTATTCCGCAGCTCCGACGGCGGGGTCACGTGGACGGCTTTCAACGAAGGGATCAGCCGCCGATTCGTCGGACCGCTGTTGATTCCTCCCTCCGGCGGTCCGCTTCTCTATGCCGGGACGGACGCGTGTCTCTTCGACTACCGCGCTCGAGCGGAATTCGAGGTAACCCTTCCCGCAGTCGCGTCGCTTCACGGAGTTCCTCCCACGTTCTTCCACTCCGACGTCTCGATCTTCAACGGATCCGCGGACTCCGATGCGACGGTCACCACGACCTATCGGTGTCTGAGCGGCACCCCGTGCTCGGATGCGCCGCAGACTTTCACGATCCCGGCCCGTCAGGTGAGACTTTTTCGGGACATCGCGGTGACGCTCTTCGGCGCCCCCGAAACGGCCGGCGCGGTGGAATTCGAGAGCGATCGGCTCGTCGTCGTCACGAGCCGGCTCTACACACCCGAGGCCTCCCAGCCCACTACGGGGATGTTCGTGCCCGGCCGGAAGCCGGAGGAGGTGAGCGTCAGCCAGGTGCTGACCTCTCTTTCGCATTCCGCCGACGCGACGACAGGTTTCCGCACGAACGTCGGCTTCTACAACGGCACGGACTCCGCTACATTCGTGAGTCTGGATTTCTTCGAAGCCTCCGGCTCGAATCTGGGCCAGATCTTGTCATTCGCGCGGCCGCGTCAACCGCTGCAACTGAACGACGGCGAGATCTTCGAGCGACTCGGAATCGCGCGGGACGTCCCGAACTTCTTTTGCGTCGTGACGGCGTACCCGGGCGAAACGCCGATCCACGCCTACGCCGCCGTGATCGATAACCGCTCGCAGGATCCGATCTTCGTGACCGGCCAGGACGCGGCGGCAATGCCGGAGTCGAGCATCACGCTCCCGGCCGCGGCCGCGTCGCTCTCCGGAGCGGGCGGGACGTTCTTCCATAGCGACGCGCGGGTCTGGAACGCCTCGCCGACCACGTTCGCGACGGTGACCGCGCGATACGTCTGTTTCACTGGGAGCTGCGGTAACGCGGAGCAGTCGTTCCTCGTTGCGCCCCGGCACGAGCTGGTTTTAGACGACCTCGTCGCCTCTCTCTTCCACGCGCCGGGCACGGGCGGCGCGGTGGAGTTCGTCAGCGAGCAGCCGCTCGTCGTGACGAGCCGCCTCTATACGCCCAACCGACCCGCGCCGACCCTGGGAATGTTCGTTCCCGGCCTCCCTCCCGGCTGCGCGGCTCCCTCGGTCGTGCTGAACGGGCTTTCGCATCCGACGGCGCTCGACTCCGGCTCGCGCGTCAACGTCGGAGTTTTCAACCAAGCCGACGTTCCGCAGTTCGTGACGTATCGACTCTTCGACGGGTCCGGCAACCGGCTCGGCCAAACCTCGCGGCTCTTCGCCGCGCGCGAAGTTTTTCAGATCAACGACGTCTACGGTCTTCTGGGCGTCTCCGCGGCCGTCGAGAGCGCGTACTGCCTCGTCGAGGGGAGCGAGCGGTTGCCGCTCTTCGCTTACGCGGCGGTCATCGACAACCGATCCCAGGACCCGGTTTTCATCCCCGGTGAGGACGATCCGGACCATCCGCCGATCGTTCCGCTCGAAGCACCGAAGTAAGCTTCGGAGCGGTGCCGAAGAAGGAGTTTTCGCCGGAAGCGGTTCCGCCGTTCGAGCGCGCGCCCTCGGTCATCGCGGTCGTCGGCGATCTTTCGTTCTTCGTCGAAGAAGCGGCGGCGCGCGTCCGTGAGCGCCTCGCGGAAGGGGGAGTCGAGGTCCTTCGCTTCGACGAGGACTCGCCGGCCGGGTCGGTCGCGGAGGCGCTTCTCAACCGATCGCTCTTCTCGCCGCGTCGCTTGGTCGAGGTCGAGATCTCGCGGGTCCTCGGAACGGACTCGCCGGGAGAGCTGGCGGAGCAGGCGTTCCGCGCTTGGGAACGGGGAACTCCGGCGGGCAAGCGCGAGGCGTTTCGGCAGATGCGCCGGTTGCTGGTTTCGCTCGACGTCTCCGTCGGAGGAACCGCGGAGGAGGTGGCGCCCGCGATCGCGCGGAAGCTGAAGCGCAGAGACCTGGAAGAGCCTCTCGCGGAGATCCTGCGCGAGCTGCCGGAGGAACAAGGCGGCACGGGCGCGTCGCTCCGGTCCACACTGCGTTTTCTGATCGAGCGGGAGAACGACGGTCTCGTCGCCCTCCTCACGGCGTCGGCTCCACCGAAAGGCTCGGAGCTCCTCTCCGAAGTCGCTCGGAGAGGCCTTCTCCTCGAAGTGAACATCGGCGAGAAGCGCGAGGAGATCGAAGCGGCCCTCTCCCGCCTCGCGCTCGCCCGCTCGACGGAGAACGACGTGCGAATCGAGCCGGACGCGATCCGCAAGTTGCTCGTCCGAACCGACTCCCAGCCCGGCGTGTTCGCCGCGGAGCTCGACAAGCTCCTCGACTGGGCGGCAGCGGGCGGTCAGATCCGCGCAGTGGACGTCGGCGAACAGGTCCTCGACGAGTCGTCCGAAGACGTCTACGTCTTTTTCGAAGCCGTCGGCCGACGGGACGCGGCCGAGGCTCTCGGACGGCTGGAGAGGCTCTTTTCGGGCCGCGAGATCCGCGCCGGCGAGCGCTCGATCGAAGCGGACGACGGCTGGCCCCAACGCTTCCTCGGAATGCTGACCGACGAGATCCGCCGGATGCTGCTCGTCAAGTCGAGGCTGGAGGAGCCGGGCGCGCCTCCGTTCGACCCACAGATGTACTACCGCGCTTACCAGGCCCGCGTGGCGCCGTTTTTGGACGAGCCTGTTTCTCCATTCGGGAAATCTCCTTTCAGCGGACGGGCGTCCGGCTACCCCCTCTACAAGGCCGCGGCTCGCGCATCGCGCTTCACCGCTCGGGAGCTCGCGCGCGCGCTTTCCGGCGCAGCGGACGTCGACGTGAAGTTGAAGAATTCCGCGCCCGTGCTGGAGACGTTCACGGCGTACGTGGGCAGGCTGATCGCGGGCAATTGATGACCAAATAAGATACCCGGCGTCTTGTCCGTCTCGATCGACCTCTCCGGCAAGAGCGCGCTCGTCACGGGCGCGTCCCGCGGCATCGGGCGCGCCACGGCGGAGCTGCTGGCCCGCGCGGGCGCGCGGGTCGCCGTCAACTACTTGAGCGACGACGCGCGCGCCGAGGAGTTCGTCCGGGGGACTCGCGCGGTCGGCGGAGAAGCGCTCGCGCTCGCGGGCGACGTCTCGCGCCCCGACGAGGCGCGCCAGCTCGTGCACGACGTCGTTGCCGCCTGGGGCCGGCTCGACGTCCTCGTGAACAACGCGGGGATCTGGGAAGAAGACGCGGCGGGTGCGGAGAACCTGGACGTCTGGGACCGCACGCTCGCGACCAACCTCCGTGGCGCTCACGTCGTGACCGACGCGGCGATCCCGCACGTCCAGAGGGAAGGCGGCTCGATCGTCTTCGTCTCCTCGACCGCGGGCCAGCGGGGGGAGGCGCGCCACTCCGCCTACGCGGCGTCGAAGGGGGCGCTCATCTCCTACACGAAGTCGCTCGCGGTGGAGCTCGGTCCGCGCGGCGTTCGGGTGAACTGCGTCGCGCCGGGATGGGTCGAAACGGCCATGACGGCGCCGGTTCTCGCGGATCCGGCGTCCCGGAAGGAGATCGAGCGCACGATTCCTCTCGGCCGCGTGGCCGGGCCCGAGGACGTCGCGCACACGATTCTCTTTTTGGTCTCGGATCTCGCCCGGTACGTGCACGGCGAAGTCTTGAACGTCAACGGCGGAAGCGTCCTGATTGGATAGGTCGGTGGAGAGATTCGGCGGCAGGGATCGGCGATTCGTCCTGGTCTGCCTGGCCGTCATCGTGGCCGGCGCGGCGCTCACGGGCCTCCTCTTCCGGCGGGCGTTTCCGGAGGCTTCGATCGAGTTCCGAGTCAACCGGTCGCAGGCGCGCGTCCGCGGCGAGAAGTTCCTCGAAGACCTCGGAAGGAAGCTTGACCACACTCGCTTCGCCGGCCGGTTCGACGTCGAGGAGGAGCCGAAGGTCTACCTCGAGCGCGAGCTCGGGCTCGAGCGCGCGTCGCGCTTCTACGGCGCGGACGCCAAGGTGTGGCGCTGGAAGATGCGGTGGTTCCGCTCCGGCGTGAAGGAAGAGGAGCGGGTCGAGATCACCCCGCGCGGAGACGTCGCGGGCTTCGAATCGGTGCGTCGGGAGGACGCGCCGGGGGCGCGCCTCTCGCGCGACGAAGCGCGAGCCCTCTCCCGCCGGTTCCTGGAAAAGCTCGGCCTTCCAGCCGCGAGCTTCAAGCCGATCGAGGTCTCGCCGGTCACGCGTCCGAAGCGCACGGACTGGAGCTTCGTGGACGAGAAGGCCGGCTTCCGAATGGGCGAGGCGACCGTACGCTATTCGACCACGGTCTCCGGCGGCGAGGTCACGGGTTTCCGGGAGCTCGTCCACGTACCGGAATCGTGGTCCCGCGGCTACCGCCGTCTCCGGTCGAAGAACGAAGCGGCCTCGACGGTCGCGACGTTCGGGTTCTTCGTGACGCTGATCGTCCTGCTGGGCATGCTCGTCACGAAGGTCGTGCGGCGCGATGTACGCTGGAAGCTCGTTGCCGCGTTCGGCGGAATCGCCTGCGTGCTCGCCTTCCTTTCGACTCTGAACGACATCCCGCTGACGCTTTACGACTACGAGACCTCGAGCCCGCTCTCGAGCCACTTGACGAAACAGCTCGTGCTGGGGATTCTGGGCGCAATCGCCACGGGCGCCGGGATCGCCGTCGTCGTCGCGGGCGCCGAGCCGATCTACCGCGAACGCTTCCCGACGCAGCTCTCGCTCTCCGGGATGTTTTCGAAGCGGGGAGTCCGCACCAAGCGGTTCTTTCTCGGCGTCCTGCTCGGCTACGCGCTGACGGCGTTCTTCTTCGCGTACCAGGCGGTCTTCTACGTGGTCGCGGCGCGTTTGGGCGCCTGGGCCCCCGCAGACATCCCGTACAGCGACATGCTGAACACGGCCTTTCCCTGGGCCACGGTGCTCTTCATCGGATTCCTGCCCGCGGTCACCGAGGAGGGTATCAGCCGGATGTTCTCGATCCCGTTTCTCGACCGCCTCGGCGCGGGACGCTGGGTCGCCATCACGCTGCCCGCCTTCATCTGGGGCTTCGGCCACTCCACGTACGCGAACCAGCCCTTCTTCATCCGCGGCCTCGAGGTCGGCATCGCCGGCTGCATCCTCGGCGCAATCTTCTACCGCTTCGGCCTCCTGCCGCTCCTGATCTGGCACTACACCGTCGACGCGCTTTACACC
>DASWDK010000165.1:0-19348 GCA_036395335.1 Thermoanaerobaculia bacterium | reverse complement strand
ACGCCGGGGAGAACGCCGTGACCGCCTACAACGGCGTGCCGCCTTATCGCGAGACGATCGGGTACGTGAAGAGGATCCTCGCGTGGTGGACACCGTCGCTCGCGGCGGCGGTCGCGCCGGCGGCGAGTCCCGTCGCCTTGAGCGGCTCGACCTCGAAGTAGCTCCCCTTCATTCCATCGCCAGCCGTCCCAGGTACCCCTTCTCTCGCACGCGTTTCATCATCCAGCCGAAGAAGGCTCCGGCCGCCGCGAGGTAGACGGCGTTCAGCGCGATCGCGGGAATGAGCGATGCGAGCGCGGGCCTCCCGGTCTCGAGCGTCGCCCGCATCCCTTCGAAGATGTACGTCGAGGGGAGGAGCCGTGCGATCGCCCGGAGCCATTGCGGGAGCACGGCCAGCGGATAGAAGACCGCGGAGATCGGCTGCAGCAGAAACGGAGTGCCCCAGATAAGCGCTTCGGCGGCGTGCCCGAAGCGCAGGATGACCGCCATCGTGCACATCCCCACCGCCCAGCCGAAGAGAAGGAGGCTCGCGAAATAGGGGAGGATTGCCGGGCCGAGTCGGAGGAGGTCGAAGGAATAGAGGACCCAGGCCAGGACCCCGAGGACCGTCGTCGAGAGCAGCGCCCGGATGACTCCGAGCAGGCACGTGGCCAGCACGACCTCCGTGATCCGCACCGGCGCGATGAAGACATTCAACAGATTGCGGACCCAGATCTCTTCTGTCAGCGACAGCGTGATCGCCTGCTGCGAGCGATAGAAGACGTCCCAGAAGATCAGGCCGCCGAGCAGGAAGAGAACCGCCTTCGGTGCGCCGATCTGCCGGAAGTAGATGCTCACGAAGCCCCAGACGAGCAGGTCCATCACCGGCCAGAAGAAGATCTCCATCGAACGGGCGAGGCTGCGGCGATAGAGATACAGATAGCGCAGCAGCAGAGCGGCAATGCGTCCCCACATCGTCAGTCCTGGAGCCGCCCCCCGCGCGCAATCGTGATGAAGACTTTCTCGAGTGACTCCGAGTCGGCGCGCTCGAGGATCTCGCGCGGAGTTCCCTCCGCGACGAGCGCTCCGTGAGAAAGGAAGATCACCCGATCACAGACGAGCTCGATCTCGCGCATGTTGTGGGACGTGTAGACCATCGTCACACCGCGTTCCCGCTGGACGCGCTTCAGCGCCGTTCGGACCTTCTCGGCGATGTCCGGGTCGAGGCTCGCCGTCGGCTCGTCCAAGAAGAGGACTTCCGGGTCGTTCAGGAAAGCCTTGCACAGGTTGACGCGCGTGACCTGTCCGGACGAGAGCCGGCCGGTCACCGCCGGCAGGACCTCGGGGATCTCGAACAGCTCGACGAGCTCCGTAATGCGCCGCGTCCGGTCCCGCACCCCGTACAGGCGCGCGAAGACATCGAGGTTTTCCCGGACCGACAGGTTGAACGGGAGCGAGATGTAGGCGGAGGAGAAGTTCACTCGCTGCAGGATCTCCCGGCGATGCCGGTGAAGGTCGAGTTCCAGGAGACGGATCCGGCCGGAGGTGGGGCTCGTCAGACCGAGCAGGAGCTGAATCGTGGTGGTCTTGCCCGCCCCGTTCGGGCCGAGCAATCCGAGGATTTCGCCGCGCCGTGCCGAGAAAGAAAGGTCGTCGACGGCGGTCACATCGTCGAAACGCTTGGTGAGATGTTCGACCTCGAGGACGGGCTGCGGGCGCACGACGACGATTCTAGGCGTCGCCCGAAAAGCGCGCGCGGCCTAGAATGAAAATCGGCCCATGCTGAACGATCTCGTGTCCGTGGACGACCGCCTGCTTCACGCCACGGTTCTCGTGGAAATCGGAGAGCTCTACGACGCGGAGCTCGAGATCGCCTCGTTTCTTGAGGAGCGTCCCGAGGATCTGACCGCCCTCGACCTGCTGGCGAAGATCAAGCACATGCGCGGAGAGCTGTCCGCGGCCGTCGCGTATTGGGCGCAGGTGCATGCGAAGACTCCTTCGCACGGAGAAGGGCTGATGCGGCTCTCGTCGATCTTGCAGCTCGCGCGGGACACGGAGAGAGGAGCAGGAGAGTTTCTCGTCCTCGGGCCCTACCAGCTGTGGCGGAAACCCGCGGCGCATCTCGAGCTGGAAGAGGTTTTCCGTCTCTTTCTTTCGCGCCGGCCGCTCGAGGCGATGAGCCGCTGTGACGAGCTCGCCGACAAGTACCGCGGCCGCGACGCGGAGCTCTTCAAGCTGGTGGTTCTCGCGAAAGGTTGGGTCGCGCAGCTCACGGGTGATCTCGACTCTGCCCGCTCGATCTTAGAGGAGCTCGGCTCGGAGCGCGGATTCGAGACGGACAGCGATCGGATCCTGGCGCTCGCTCGGCTCTACGAGCGCATCGGAACGCCGGAGCTTCTGGAGCGAGCGGTGCAGATCTACCGTCACTTCGAGCGACACGGGGAGAAGGTCTCGGTCCTCGGCCACCTGGCCTCGCTCTTCCGCCGTCTCGGGAGGGAGGAGGAGGCAGACGGGTACGAGCGCCTCTTCACCCAGCTCTTTCGAAGGAGGATGCATCGCCCCTCGTTTGCCGAGACGATCTGGATCGCCGCCCGCCGCTACGTCCCGCTCTGGAAGCTCCTTCGTATCCATTTTCCCGAGATGGACGTATTCCCCGACGGATTACCTCGGGAGAAAGCGATTGGCCTCGCCCTCCGCGGAGAATTGCGGGAAGCCCGGGACCTCTTCGAGACCGGCGGTGGAGTTCTCGATGCGAAATACCTGGCCGACCTTTCCGCGCACGACGGCTCGCCCGAGCGCGCGGTCGGGCTCTACATCGAGAGTCTCGAGGTCGAGCCCGGCGACCTCTCGGTCGTCGAATGGCTGCTCGAGCACTACGCGTCGTTTCCCTCCGCGCGAATCGCGGATTACTTTCGGCAGCCGCACGCCGCCGATCGCACGCTGCGGCTGCTCCAATCGGCACTTCGCGCGTCTCCGCGGCGGCCCAGCCTCTGGCGCGAAATCGCTTCCTTCCAACGGATCGTCGGCCAGGACGGCGAGGCGGTGCGCTGCCTCGAGCGGGCCGCGGCGCTCGAGGAGGCGGCGACACGGGACCGCGAGCCGGTCGGACGCGTGCTCGCGGACGCGGTCTACCGATTCGTGGGCCGGGCAAAGGGGCTGATTCACGAGATCTGGGCGGCGCGGCGTCCGGCCGCACCCGGGCGGGGAGGTTTTCTCGAAGAAATCCTGGGAAACCTGACGCCGGAAATGACCCAGCTCGTCCGGAACACGTTTCTCTCCGTTCGCGAATACGCCCGGGCGCGTTGGCCTCAGCAGACCCGCGACATCCTCGACTTCAACTACACGTACAAAGTGACGAAGGAAGACGAGCCTTCGGGCGGCACGTCCGCCGCTCTGCCATCCGCGCTGGCCTTTCTCTCGGTCTTCCTCGACCGCCCGGTCCCTCAGGACATGGCTTCGAGCGGCGTCCTGGTCGCGGACTCGCACGACGTCCAGGTCGTTCGCCCGGTCGGAGACCCGGAGTACAAAGTGCGAGGCGCCTACAATCGCAACTTGCGGGGGGTCATCCTCCCGGAAGGGAACCGGGCGGACCTCGAAGCCAATCCGCTCGTCCCCGCTCCCGTCTGCCGCGAGATCGTTCGGTACGCCGCGACCTTAGACGATGCCGTCGTCCTCGCGTTCGGCGAGGACGTCTGGATCGCCTGAATCCGGACGGGAAACAGTCCACGCGGCGGGAGGAGAGCCTCCCGCCCGCGTCAGTGAACGCGGATCGACCGGGGAGTCGTGTCCTGGCCGGGCTCCTTGGGAATCCGCAGCTCGAGAACGCCCTGCTTCATCTCCGCCTTCGGCTCGATCGGGCGCGTAAGAGACGGCAGGAGAATCGCGCGACGGAACGTGCCGATCGGAGCCTCCGACGCCCGCAGCCGGAATTCATGGCCACCCGGGGCCGGCCGCACTCCCGTGATCGTCAGCAACTTTCCATGCGTCACGATCTCGACCTGCTCTCTCGTCACCCCGGGCAGGTCCACGCTGACCAACACTTCGGTGTCGCTTTCCCAGACCGCGACGGGTGGAGCCCACGCCGGCTTCGGCTGGCTGCCGAACTCCGTCTGACCCAGAAGTTGGATCAGGCGATCCAACTGCTTCTCGACGTGCAGGGTGGGATCCTTCTCGGCGGGGATCGGCGCGTAGGGAGTCTCGAGAGGCGGCGCCTCCCGCCCTGTAACCGCCTGGTAGAGCTGCTCCAGGCGTCCGATGCTCTGCTCGATCGCCGGCACCGCGGCGGCCTGTTCTGTTTCCATCATCGAAATCCTTCTCCTTCCTGCGGGCTTCCCATTCTCGGCGGAAAGTCCGCTGGTCCCATCAACGATTCGAAACGAAGGGCGAGGCCTTTCGACCCCGCCCTTGAACGCTGCCGACCGATCCTCCTTTTTCAGTAGATCGTCACGACGGGCGGAGTCGGCAGCTGTGCGTACGGAAACGTCTGCACAATCCTCGCCGTCAGAAGCGGATCAGCCCACATGGGACGGCGGAAAGCGTCGAGCGCATCCGGACTCGTGTGGGTCAGTCCCGCCATCAGCGGGTTCACGCCGATGCCGAAAGCGCCGGTCTGCTGCGGGAAGCCCGCCGCGGCGAACGCGGGGAAGTATCCCTGCGTGATCGGCACCTGTCCGAAGACATTCGGAGACCCGAACGGAAGAGCCGGGTTTTGGCCGATTCCCGGCTGCACGAACGGATTCTGCCCGAACCCACTATGGGTGAGCCCGAGTCCGTACTCGAAAGCGGGGTTCTGCCCCGCGCCGATTCCGCTCTGTACACCCGTCGACGCGCCCGAGAGTCCGTGGACCGACAGGCGCACCTGGTTCAGCGCCTCGATGCACTGATTGATCCGGTCGTTCAGAAGTTGAAGTTTCCGGATGTCGACTTTCGCAGTTTCCATCGTGTCTGCCTCCTTTGGTTGAGAGTTTCGAACCTGCATCACGATCGTACGCAGACAACCCTAGCCGTCGCTCGTGGATCAGACAATCCGGTAAAACCCGGCAATGGGAGGGGGGAAAACACTGCCCTCCGGGGGGAAGAGCGCGAATTTACGCCTGGATCACTCCGCGGCGGATCGCGTACCGGACGAGTCCCGCGGTGTCGTGAATCTCGAGCTTCCGCATGATGCGCGCTCGATGGGACTCCGCCGTCTTGGCGCTGATGCCCAGCGTGTGCGCGATCTCCTTGGTCGTCTTGCCTTCTGCGACGAGCTGCAGGACCTCGCGCTCGCGCTGCGTCAGAGGATTTTCCGGCAGCGACTTGCGGCCGAGATAGGCGTCCACGACGACGCGGGAGACGGCGGGGGAGAGATAGATCTCCCCACGGCAGACCTCCTGGATCGCCCGGACGAGGTGTGAAGCGGCCTGCGACTTGAGCACATACCCGCGGAAGCCGGCCTGGAGGGCGGCGAGCACGTATTGGTCCTCGGCGTACATGGTGAGCGCAATCGTCCGGACCTGCGGGCAGCTCTCGCGGATTGCCCGGGTCGCGTCGATTCCGTTCAATTGAGGCATCGCCAGGTCGAGGATCGCGACGTCCGGAACCAGTTCGCGCGTCATCCGCGTTGCCTCGCGTCCATCCGAAGCCTCCGCCACGACTTCGAACTTCTCCCTTTCGAGCAGCGCTTTCAACCCCTGCCGAACGACCACGTGATCCTCGGCAATCAATACGCGACAAGTCATCCTGTGCTCCGGATCGGAACCGTCACCAGGAGCTCCGTCCCGCCTTCCGGCGGGGACCGCAGCTGGAACTTTCCGCCGAGAGCGTCCAGCCGCTCCCGAATTCCGAGCAAACCGAGCCCGCGGCGGCGGGGAGCTCCCGGACCGTCCGGATCGGCTGGAATCCCGATTCCGTCGTCACGGATCGAACAGCAGAGCGCCTTGGACTTCCGGGAGATCCGAATCGATGCATGCGTCGCTCCGGAGTGACGTGCGATGTTCGTCAGCGCCTCCTGCACGATCCGGTAGACGGCGGTCTCGACCAGAGGCTCGAGACGCCCTTTCGTCGAGCCTTCGACCGAGGAGGCGATTCCGGTCCGTGCCGCAAAACCCTCCGTCAGGAACTCCAGGGCCGGCTGCAGTCCCAGGTCGTCCAGGATGGTCGGCCGCAGCTCGTGGGACAGCCGCCGCAGTCGCTCCTCGAGCGCGTCGAGAAGGCCGTGGACCGTCTCGAGTCGTCTCCGGTCGGCCTCCGGCCGCTCTGCGCCGATCTCGGCGAGCGCGAGATGGATCGAAGTCGTCATCTGGCCCACTTCGTCATGGAGCTCGCGGGCGATCCGGCGGGACTCCTCTTCCCGTGCGTGAAGGGACCGATCTGCGAAGATCCGGAGCTCGTCGCGGCTCGCGAGCATCTGATGGTAGAGCGAGAGGTAGCGCTGCTCGCTCTCCCTCAACCTTCGCTCGACACGCGTCCGCTTGCGAATGTCTCGAAGAGACCACGCGAAAACGACGCGGTGATTCGTGGTCGGCACCTTCGCCCCGGTCAGAGCCGCATCGAAGGGCTCGCCGTCGAGGGGCCGCACGCGAATCCTCAGCTCTTCGATGCCGGGCCTGCCGGAGCGCCGGATGGCCGCTAACCGCGATCGGAATTCGCTTCGGTTCTCTTCACAGATGAAGCGAGCGAGCGGACGTCCGGTGAGGTCGGCCTGGCGGACGTGGAGAAGAGCGCCCGCGACGCGGTTCGCCTGCTGGATCTTTCCGGCGCCGTCGGTCGTGAGATAGCCGTCGGGAGCAAACTCGAACAGTGCCCGGTGCTCGTCGAGCAGGGACGCGTCACGCGGCCGAGTTCGCGCCTGGCGCGGGTTCGGTGCCACCCGCAGAGAACCGAGCCGCCGCCCCCTGGGTTCGAAGGACCGGCGGAAGGCATGGCCCATCCTTCCACCTCCATTCCGCGAGAGGGCCACCGCGGCCTGCGCCTCTCCCACCGGACGAGTCTTCTTTTCCACTCTGTTTTTAACGCGCCGGCCGACGAGATGCAACCCCGGATTCCGGGATTTCGCTCAAATCTTGGACCTTGAGCTCTCTTTTTACGGAACGAGCGCGATGGCGCGCAGCGGTCCCCCCGAGCCACCCGCGATTTTCATCGGCAGGGCGACGACCCACGCACCCGCCTCGGGAACGCTCTCGAGGTCGGTCAGATTCTCGAGACCCGGGACGTTCGCCGCCGCGACGAGCCGGTGAACGGGAAAGTCCTTCGAGGGTCCGTGATCGATCGACGCGGTGTCGACTCCGAGCGCTCCGACGTGCCGCTCCCGCACGAGGAATCCCGCCGCGTCTGCGCCGTAAGACGGGAAGTGGAGGTTCGAAGCGTCGCCGGGCGTATCGTCTCCGAGATACCGTTTTCGGTCCGGCCAGAGTCTGCTCCAGCCGGTGCGCAGGAGAACGATCGCGCCGCCCGGGATCGTTCCGTGCCTCTTCTCCCACGCGCGGACTTCCGCGAGTGAAAGTCGGTGATCCGGGTCCGACGCGGCGGCTTCCGCGACGTCGATCCGGATCGCGGGGGCCACGAGCTGTCGGACCGGAACCTGGTCCACGGTCTTCTGGCCGCGCCCAAAATGGATCGGCGCGTCGAGATGCGTGCCGCCGTGCTCGGGAGCACAGAACGAATTTGCCGAGTAGAACCAGCCTCCTTCCGTCATTCCCGAGGTCAGGGTCGTCAGCTGGAAGCGCGTCGGGGAAGTCGGCCAGTAGATCGTGTCGGCGTCGAACGGATGAGTGAGATCGACGACACGCGCGCTTCGAAGGTCCGGCGCGGGGGCCTTCCCCACGTTCGCCCGCTCGGCGGCGGCCCAGCCGACGGCCACCAGCAGAATGAGAAAAAGAGCACCGCGCTTCCGAACGTTCATGATTTCACTCCTCCGGTGGACCTCCGGTCCGCGCGAGATGTTCCATCTTCACGGAGCCGGCCTTGAAGTTGCGCGCGGACGCGAGCATCTTCGAGATCGTTGCGTCGAAGGTCGGCGTCCCCCCGCGCTGGAAGCGCAGCGGGTTCACGCGAGCCACGACGAACGCCCGAAGGTACGGGCTCTGCAGGCCGCGCTCCTTCAGCGCCGCGACCGATTCGGAGACCGCGCGGTCGAGCTCGAGAACTTTCTCCGAGCGTTCGCGACGCCGGCCGAGGGCCTTGCCGAGAGGTGCATCGAAGAACTCGTCTACTTTCTTCAGGACTGGGTGGTACGCGCCCCCGGAGAAACGGCCGTTCTCCTCGTAGCAGAGACCGAGCGTCAGGAACGCCGGCTCCTCGAACTCGAGCGCGTAGTCCTTCTCCGGCCTGGAGGGCTCCTTCTCCGCGAGGTCCCGCGCCATCCGGATGGTCTCGAGCGCCTTCTCCCGGAGGTTGTGCGCCTTCTCGGTGTTCAAGGCGAGGATCTTGTAGGCGAGCTCCGGATCCGGGAGGACGAGCGCCGTGACCGACTTCGCGCCGAGCGCCTTGAGTGCCATCAAGCGATGGTGCCCGTTGGGCGTCCAGTACGATCCGTCCGGCCCGCGCACGGCGATGATCGGATCGAGAAACCGATCCAGCCGGTCGATCACGGCGGCCAGCCTCTGAACGTGAGCGGGCGAAACGTCGCGCTGGAACGGAGTCGGCGAGACCTTCTCGATGGGAAGTCCCGCGAGCACCTGCCACTTCGCCCCGAGCGGATCGCGGTAGGCGCCCAGGATCGAGCCTCCGTCCGACTCGATCGCACGCGCGAGCTGCACGACTTCCGCCGGGGATTCGCGCGAGGCGAGGTCTCCGGCCCCGAGTCCCCGCGAGGCGGGCTCGGCTCCCTTCTTCTTCTTTCGAGGCGGCATCGCAGTCTTCCGGCCCGGCCTATATTGTCACCCGATGCACACCGGAACGTGGCCGATCGGATTCCGCGACGTTCTCGAGGCGCGGCAGCGCATCAGTGTCTATCTCCCGGCGACGCCGCTCCGAAACTACGCGGCCTTAGACGAAGCCGTGGGGGATGGAATTCGGGTGTGGGTCAAGCACGAGAACCACAATCCGACGAACTCGTTCAAGGTTCGAAACGCGATGTCGGTCATGACGTCGCTCTCCGCTTCCGAGCTCCGGCGGGGAGTCGTGAGCGCGACCCGCGGCAACCACGGACAGGGCCTCGCGTGGGCCGGTTCGATTCTGGGCGCGCCGGTGACCGTCTGCGTCCCGTTCGGGAACAACCCGGAGAAGAACGAGGCGATGCGTGGATTCGGCGCGGAGCTCGTCGAGGCCGGCCGGGATTACGACGAGTCTCTCGAGGCCGCGGAGCGGCTCGCCACCGAGCGGGGAATGCGCATGGTTCATGCGACCAACGAGCCTCTCGTCGTCGCGGGCGCGGCGACCCTGGCACTCGAGATCCTCGAGGCGCGCCCGCGCATCGAGGCGATCGTGGTCGCAGTCGGAGGCGGCTCGCAGGCGGTCGGTGCGCTGACAGTCGTCCGCGAGATCGCGCCGCGCGTTCGCGTGTACGGCGTTCAGGCGGAGCGCGCAGCGGCCATCCACGACTCGTGGCACGCCGGTCGCGTCGTGACCCGCGAATCGGCGGACACTTTCGCGGACGGCCTCGCGACCCGGCGACCGTACGAGCTGACCTTCCCCGCTCTCCGGGAAGGTCTGTCCGGCTTCGTCACGGCGAGCGAGTCCGAGATCGCCCAGGCGGTTCGCCTCCTCCTCTCGACCACGCACAACCTCGCCGAAGGTGCGGGGGCAACGGGGCTCGCGGGCGTGCGGCGGCTTTCGGAGAAGCTCGCCGGGCGGGAAGTCGCGGTCATTCTGTCCGGCGGGAACATCGACGCGGAGACGCTCGGCAAAGTCGTGGCGGGAGCGCTCTGAGGACGCCCAGGACTCGGGACTGACCAACGGGGACCCAGGAATCCCTAGTCCAGGGTCACGATCACCAGTGTCCGGTCGTCTTCGGGAGCCGCTCCTCCCGTGTGGGTTTCGATTTCGTGGAGGATCGCGTCGCGGAGCGACGGAGCGTTCGCACCGCGCTCGCGGGAGAGAATCGCCTCCAGCCGATCGAAACCGAAAGGCTCCCCGGACGGGCTCGTGCACTCGACGAGCCCGTCGGTCAGGAAGACCACCCGGTCGCCCGAGGCGAGAGACCAGACCTGCGTCGCGAACTCCGAGCTCTGCGAGATCCCGAGCGGGAAAGAGGGAAGGGGGAGGCTTTCCACGCCGGTCTGGGAGACGCGGTACGGTGCCAGCTGCCCGGCATTGGTGAGCTCGGCGCTTCGCGACGCCGAGTCCAGAACGAAGAGGGCGAGCGTCATGTAGCTCCGTGAGTCGGTGGAGCGGTGAATCAGGTCATTCAATCGCGTGAAGATCGCCGGGCCGGTCAGGCCGCTCTCGATCAGGGTCGCCAGGGCGGCCTTCGCCATCGCGACGAGCAGTCCCGTCGGAAGGCCGTGTCCGGAGACGTCCCCGATCGCGATCGCGGTCCGCCCATCGGGCGACGGAATGTAGTCGTAGTAGTCCCCGCCGATCTCGGCGACAGACTGAACGTGGGCGAGAACTTTCACGCCCGCGAGCTCAGCTGCCGCCGGCGGGAGGAGCTTCTGCTGGATGGTTCGCGCGACCGCAATCTCCGCCTCGAGACGTTCTTTCCGCGCGGTGTCGAGGAGGAGCCGCTGAATCGAGTCCGCCATGCCGTCGAACGAGCGGGCGAGGTCTCCGATCTGATCTTTCGACTTCGTGTTCACCCGCACCGAAAAGTTACCTTGCGCGATGGCGGCCGAAGCGCGGCTCATCCGGTTGACGTTGCGAGTGATGCTCGCCACGAGCGCGAAGGCCAGCGCGAGCGCCACGAGATACACGAAGAGGAGAGCGCCGGCGAGCCCGGCCATGACCCCGAGCACGATCCGCCCCGCTCCCGGCACCCAGTTCGAGAAGAGCTCCTCGAAGAGGAGGCGCGGCGACGTGTGACCGATGACGGCGACGATCCGGTAGGAAACTCCCTTCGGCGATCGGTACACCGCCGCGGGACGAGCCATGTAAATCCCGACGACGTTCTCGCTGTCGAGAAGCGAACCCTCCGGCTCCTGCGGCCGCGCCCGGGGGCGCACCGCGTTCTCGGGGTCGAGGTCGGGGTTCGGGTCTTTCGGGCGGCCTTGACCATCCATCTGGATCTCGAAACCGCGCCGGTGCCTTTCCGTCCCCGCTTCGGACTGGACGACGTATCCCGTCCGGTCCGCGAGCTCCTGAAGGGTCTCGCGGTCGTAGAGCGGCAGGAGCAGGACCCGGCCGTTACCGTCCTTCGCCTCACCCGCCGCGATCCACGGCTGGTCGTCGGCGAGAAGGAGCTTCGGCTTTCCGGGCTGGATCGCCCACGAGACGAGTGTGTCGGCGGGAAGCCATTCGACGGAGGAGCGAGAGACCCGGCCCCCGCGCACCTCGACGGCGCGAACGCCACGGCGCCCCTCGGTTGCCTCTTCCGCCACCGCCTGGATCTCCCGGCGCAAGCGTCCGCCGACGAACTGGAACGAGAAGAGATAGCCGACCGACAGGAGCAGGAGCGCGAGCAGCGGGATCGGCACGATCCCGATCAGGAAGTAGGAGAAGGCGAGCCGCAGAGTCAGCCGCCGCACGACGAGCCGGAACGCCGCCCGGACCGCACGGTATGCGAGTACACAGCCGGCGGTGGTCGCGACGAGCCAGGCGAGGACACCGAGAAAGCCCAACCGGTTGGCGTCGCCGCCGTTGATTGCGATCAGGACGACCGAGATCGCAAAGGCAACGAACCACTTCTTCGTCGATTTGAGGAGAGTCACCGCGGCGAAGGATAGCCGGAGGCGGGCGCGGTTAGAATAGCGTCAGGTTGAAGTTCTTCCGGCATACGGCGCTTCTTCTCCCTTCCGCTTTCCTTCTGGGCGTCCTGCTCTTTCTGTTGACCCACGGTCGCCAGGATGCCGGCTTCGCGGCCTATCCGTTCTTCGAGCAGTGGGGCGCGGCCGCGGCGACCCGTTCCTCGCCGGAATTTCGGTTCCTGGAGCAGTGCCTCGTCTTCTTCCTTCCGCTCTATCTCATTGCTCTCCTCTTCGTGCTCTGCATCGCGGTCGCGGAAAACACCCTCTATGGCCCGCGGCGTCCGGTCGCGCGGTCCGCCTTCGATCGCGCTTTCCGGAAAGTCTTTCCGCTGCTCTACCTCGCGACCGTGGCCGCGCTGGTCATCGCGGGAGACCGGCTCTCGCGGGCGTACGCTCCCGGCGCTCTCGTCACGCCGGTCCTCGTGGCGCTCGCGCCGTTTCTCGGTGCCGGAGTCGCGATCGTTCCAGCCTCCGTTCTGGCCGCCCCGGCGGCACTGGTGGCGCGGACGAGGGCGGCATGACCACGCACGGACGCTCGATCGTCGTCCTCGACTTCGGCGGTCAATACGCGCAATTGATCGCGCGGCGGGTCCGCGAGGCGCGCGTCTTCTCGGTCGTTCTGCCTCCCGACGAGCCGGAGGAGGGGATCCGGCGCTGGAATCCGGCCGGCATCATCCTGTCGGGAGGACCGCAGAGCGTTTATGACGAAGGCGCGCCGCTGCCGCGGACCGACCCCCGCACGCTCGGCGTGCCGGTGCTCGGACTCTGCTACGGAATGCAGTGGATGGCCCACGTGGGCGGGGGAGAGGTGACGCCCGCGAACGGCCGCGAGTACGGCCGCGCGGTGGCCCGCCTCGAGACGGATTCGGAGCTCTTCGCCGGCCTGGAGGCGGAACAGACGGTCTGGATGAGCCACGGCGACTCCGTGCTCCGGCCGCCGGCGGGTTACCGGATCACCGGCTCGACACCGTCCACTCCCGTCGCCGCATTCGAGGACTCCGAGCGGCGCCTTTACGGACTGCAGTTTCATCCCGAGGTCCGCCACACCGAGCACGGATCGGCGATCCTCGAGAACTTCCTGTTTCGCGCCTGCGGCGTGCGGCCGGACTGGACGATCGCGTCGTTCCGCCACGAGAAGGTCGAGGCGATCCGCCGCCAGGCTCCCTCCGGCGCGGTCGTGTGCGCTCTTTCCGGCGGCGTCGACTCTGCCGTCACCGCGCTCCTCCTCCGGGAGGCCCTCGGGGACCGCGTCCACCCGATCCTCGTGGATCACGGGCTGCTGCGCGCGCACGAAGCCCGGCAGGTCGAGGAGGCGTTCGGCCGCCTCGGGATCGCGATCCGCGCCGTGGACGCGGCGGACCTCTTCTTCTCCCGTCTGGAAAGCGTCACCGATCCGGAGGAGAAGCGCCGCGTCATCGGCCGCACTTTCATCGAGGTGTTCGAGGAGGAGGCGCGGGAGATCCCCGATGCCCGATACCTTGCGCAGGGGACCCTCTATCCGGACGTCATCGAGTCGATCTCGATCAAGGGGCCGTCGGCGGTCATCAAGACGCATCACAACGTCGGCGGACTGCCCGAAAAGCTCGGGCTCGAGCTGATCGAGCCGGTGCGCGAGCTCTTCAAGGACGAGGTTCGGCGCTTGGGCGGCGAGCTCGGGCTCCCGCAGGAGTTCCTGTCGCGCCATCCCTTCCCCGGGCCGGGTCTCGCGGTGCGGATTCCGGGAGAAGTGACGCGCGAGAAGGTCGCGATCCTGCAGCGGGCCGACGAGATCGTTCTCGAGGAGATCCGCGCGGCCGGCCTCTACAGCGCCATCTCGCAGGCGTTCGCGGTGCTGCTTCCGGTCCGGTCAGTCGGTGTGATGGGCGACAACCGGACGCACGACTTCGTCGTCGCGGTGCGCGCCGTCCAGACCACCGACTTCATGACCGCGGACTGGTTCCGGATGCCGCACGAAGTGCTGGACGCGATCGCGAGTCGGATCGTCGGGACGGTGCGCGGCATCAACCGCGTCGTTTACGACGTCACGTCCAAGCCTCCCGCGACGATCGAGTGGGAGTAGCGAGACCGGAAACCTCCCACATGACGCCGGAGGAGTTCCGGCGGCATGGCCGCGCGGTCGTGGACTGGATCGCGGACTACATGGAAAGAATCGAGAGCTTTCCGGTTGTCTCGCGCGTCCTACCGGGCGAGATCCGTGCGGCGCTGCCCGAGGTGCCGCCGAAGCGCGGCGAATCCTTCGACGCGATGCTGGCGGACGTCGATCGGATCATCTTGCCCGGAATCACCCACTGGCAGTCGCCGAACTTCTTCGCCTACTTCCCATCGAACAACTCGGGGCCGGCGATTTTAGGCGAGCTTCTTTCCGCCGGTCTCGGCGTCCAGGGCATGCTCTGGGCGACGAGCCCGGCCTGCACCGAGCTCGAGACCCACGTCCTCGACTGGCTGGTCGGGATGCTCGGCCTGCCCGAGAAGTTCCGTTCGAACTCGACGGGCGGCGGCGTGATTCAGGACACCGCCTCGAGCGCGACCCTGTGCGCGTTGCTCGCCGGACGGGAGCGCGCCACCGGCTTCCGTGCGAACGAGAGCGGCGGCGATGGGATGCTCACGGCCTACGCGTCCACGCAGGCCCACTCTTCGGTCGAGAAGGCGGTGAAGATCGCGGGGCTCGGCCGCGAAAACCTGCGGTTGATCGAGGTGGACGAGAAGTTCGCGATGCGTCCGGAAGGGCTCGCCCGCGCGATCTCGGAAGACCGCCGCGCCGGCAAGATTCCGAGTTTCGTCTGCGCGACTGTCGGGACGACGTCTTCGAACGCGATCGATCCGGTTGCCGAGATCGGAAAACTCTGCCGCGATGAGGGAATCTGGCTCCACGTGGACGCCGCGATGTCCGGGACGGCCGCGCTGTGCCCGGAGTTTCGCGGGATCCAGGAGGGAGTCGAGCTCGCGGACAGCTACTGCTTCAACCCGCACAAGTGGATGTTCACGAACTTCGACTGCGACGCCTTCTGGGTCGCCGACCGCGCGGCGCTCATCCGGACGCTCTCCGTGCTGCCGGAGTACCTCCGCAACAAGGCGACGGAATCTGGAGCGGTCTTCGACTACCGGGACTGGCACGTCCCGCTCGGCCGCCGGTTCCGGGCCCTGAAGCTCTGGTTCGTGATCCGCCACTACGGGGTCGAAGGTCTCCAGCACCACGTCCGCCGCCACGTCGAGCTCGCCCGGAAGTTCAAGGCGTGGGTCGAGAAGTCCAATCGGTTCGAGCTCGCGGCCCCTGTGCCCTTGAACCTGGTTTGTTTCCGGCACGTCGGCGGCGATGAGATCAACCGGAATCTGCTCGAGACACTGAACGCGAGCGGTCGGCTGTACCTGACGCACACATCGCTCGGCGGCAAATACACGCTGCGGATGTCGATCGGTCAGAGACAGACCGAAGAGCGCCACGTCGCGGCGGCATGGCAGGCGATCGAGGAGCTGGCGGTCGAGGTCGAGCCGACCGTTTAGAGACAGGCGGCGATCGCCGCGAGGCCTTCCCGCAGCGGCTCGGTCGCGCCCCCGAACGAGATCCGGAAGTGCGACGGTGAGTCGAAGAAACTGCCGGGCACGACCGCAACTCCGCGTTCGCGGAAGAGCCGCTCGACGAACGGGCGCGAATCGCGACCATCGGTGAACCGCGGGAACGCAATCGTCGCGTCTGACGGAACGCACTCGAGCTCGTCGCGGCCGGCGAGAAAATCCGTCATGAGAGAGCGGTTGGTCTCGACGATCTTGCG
Organism: Thermoanaerobaculia bacterium; assembly: GCA_036395335.1. Taxonomy (GTDB): domain Bacteria; phylum Acidobacteriota; class Thermoanaerobaculia; order UBA5066; family Gp7-AA6; genus Gp7-AA6. The sequence continues at coordinate 3,777 of DASWDK010000165.1, read as the reverse complement.
CGCCCGCTCCGCCAACCGGTCGATGTGGCGGAACGCGACAACCGCCATACGGTCCGACGGCATCGGCCCCCAGACGTCGACGACGTCCCGCGCCCTCCGGATCTTCTCGGTGACCTCCGCCGACGCGAGCGCCCATCCGCACCGCAGCGAGGCGAGCCCGTACGCCTTGGTCAGGCTGTTGGTGGAAACGAACGCGGGGGAAAGCGTTGCCGCGGGCGGATGTTCGCCCGGGGCGAGGTCGAGGTAGACCTCGTCGACGATTCCGTGGAAGCCGTGCCGCTCCGCGAGCCGGGCGATCCCGCGCAGGTCTTCGGAGGATGCGAGCCCGCCGGACGGATTGTGCGGAGAAGAGAGCATCACGACGCGCGTCCGCGGAGTCATCGCCGCGGCGATCGCGTCCGGATCGAGCCGGTAACCCCCCTCGAAACGCCGCTCGAAACGCGAGATCGTCGCGCCGAGCAGGGTCGAGGCGGCGGCCAGGGGATCGTAGCCGGGCTTTTCCAGGAGCACCCCGTCGCCCGGCTCGATGAGCGCGGCGAGCGCCAGGAAGTTGGCGCCGGAGCAGCCAACCGCAGTCGCGACATTCGCGGGCTGGACTCCATAGCGCGAGGCGATCGCCTCCACGAGAGGGGGGTAGCCGTTCGGACTTTCGCCGGCGAGGTCCACCACGTCTCGCGCGCCGGGCAGATCGTCGAGCGAGCAGGCGAGAAGGTTCGATCCCGCGAGGTCGATCTCCGGTTTCGGCCGCTTCTTCGCCCACTCCATGTAAGGAGAGCGAGCCCGGGTCATGCGGCCGAGCCACCCCGGCTCCGCCGGACGAAGAGCCAGTACACCAGCGGGCCGACCGCGAGGAAGGCGATGCCGATCGCGGACCGGAAGGGGTTCGTCCGGACGGCGGAGACGACAACCACCACGGCCGCGGCGACGAAGAGCGCCGGGACCAGTGGATAGCCGGGCGTTCGAAACGAGCCGGGCTCGCGGCTGTCGATCGGTATCGTCCTGCGGAATACGAAGATCGCCGCGACCGTCAAACCGAAGAAGATCCAGTCTCCGAAGACGACCGAGTCGACGAGCTCACCATAGGTGCCCGTCAGGGCGAGGAGGATTCCCCAGCCCGCTTGCAGGAGGATTGCGAGCGTCGGCGTCCCGAACCTCGGGTGAAGCCGGGCCAGAGCGGGAAAGAATACGCCGTCTTTTCCCATCGCGAAGTAGATCCGCGTCTGGGCGAGCAGCGTCAGATCGAGGAAACCGAACGCGGAGATCGCGATGGACGCGGCGATGAGACGATCGGCCCCGGGGCCGAAGATCCACTGGAGAGCCTCGGCCGCCGGCGTTCCCGTGGCCGCCAGGGCGGCGTGCGACAGGACCCGGAGGTAGACCACGTTGGCGGAGAGATAGACCGTGATGACGATCCCCATTCCCACGATCAGGGCTCGGGGAATCGTCCGGCGCGGCTCGCGCGTTTCTTCGGCGACCAGGTTGACGCTCTGCCATCCCCCGTAGGCGAAGAGAATCGGGACGAGCGCCCCGCCGAACGCCACAAAGCCCCTGGACGGCGGAGGGTGGACGGGGACCACGTTCGGTCCCACAGCGGGAGGAAACATCAGGCCGCCGCCGATCAACGCCGCCAGCGCGACGAACTTCAAGACCACGAGGACGTTCAAGAGGCGGCTGCCCGGCTTGACCCCGAGGAGGTTGACCGCCGCCACGACGCCGATCGCGATCGGCGCCGCGACGGAGGCGTCGGCGGGGTTCCGGCCCAGGAGTCGCAGACTGTATTGGGCGAACGTGATCGAGACGGCCGCGAGTCCGCCCCCCTGGATCATCAGGAGCGAGGTCCACCCGAAGAGAAACGCCACGAGCGGGTGATAGGCCTCGCGCAGGTAGACGTACTCGCCGCCGGCCCGTGGGAAGAGCGTCGCCAGCTCCGCGAAGGCGAACGCCCCGGCGAGCGCGATCGCACCTCCCGCGAGCCACGCGGCCAGCACGAGACCGGCTGTCGGAAGCCGCTGTGCGACGACCGAAGGAACGATGAAGATCCCGGATCCGATGATTCCGCCGACGACCACCACGGTGGCATCGAATGACCCGAGCGCGCGACGGAAAGCCATCGATTGCGGGAAGGGTAGCAGTGGCCGCGACCCGCCTCGAACTCCCGTACAATCGGTCTTCGATGCCCGCCGACTTCGTCCATCTCCACCTCCACACGCAGTATTCGCTCTTGGACGGCGCCAACAGGTTGGGCGAGCTGTGCCGCCGGGTCCGAGAGCTGGAGATGCCCGCCGTCGCGGTAACCGATCACGGCAACATGTTCGGAGCGTTTTCCTTCTACCACGAGGCGTTGAAACAGGGCGTCCGTCCGATCCTCGGCGTCGAGGCTTACATCGCGCCGTCCGACCGCCGCGATCGGGAGGCGCAGGCCGCAAGCGAGTCGGGCGACGGCTACGCCTACCACCTGACGATCCTCGCGGCGACGCAGACGGGCTACCGAAACCTCGTCCGACTGGTCTCGGAGGCCTACCTGACCGGGTTCTACCACCGCCCGCGCATGGACAAGGCTCTCCTGCGAGAGAACGCGGAGGGGTTGATCGGGCTGTCCGGGTGCCTGAAAGGAGAAGTCGCGGGCGCACTGTCCCGCGGGAACTATGCCGCGGCCGAGCGGGCGGTGCGCGAGTACCAGGAGATCTTTGGGAAAGACAACTTCTTCATCGAGCTCATGGACCACGGGCTTCCGAAACAGACGGAGATTCTGCCCGATCTGCTCCGGCTCGCCGCCGCGACCGGGGCGGCGATGGTCGCGACCAACGACGGTCATTACCTGCGCCGTGACGATGCGTTCGCCCACGAAGTGCTTCTCTGCATCGGCATGGGAAAGACGCTCGACGACGAGCGCCGGATGCGGTTCTACAACGACGAGTTCTACGTCAAGAGCGCCGAGGAGATGCGCGAGCGTTTCCGGCGGTGGTCGGAGGAAGCGCTGACGAACACGGTCGCGGTCGCGGAACGCTGCGCAGTGACGTTTGACACCGAGGGACTCCACCTGCCGACGTTCTCCGCGCCGGAGGGGAAGACGCCGGGCGAGCACTTCGCGGACCTCGCGCGCGAGGGGCTCGAGCGACGCCTGGCGGAGCTCGATCCCTTCTTCCGCGCGGGGAAAATCCCGAACCCGCCGGAGAAGTATCGCGAGCGGCTCGAGTACGAAATCGGCGTCATCGAGAAGATGGGATTCCCCTCTTACTTCCTGATCGTCTCCGACTTCATCCGGCAGGCGCGGGAGAGCGGAATCTCGGTCGGGCCCGGGCGGGGCAGCGCCGCCGGCTCGATCGTGTCCTGGGCGCTTCGAATCACGGAGATCGATCCGCTCCGATACGACCTCCTCTTCGAGCGGTTCCTGAACCCCGAGCGAATCTCGATGCCCGACATCGACATCGACTTCTGCCAGGCGCGGCGCGGCGAGGTGATCGACTACGTCACGAGGAAATACGGCCGCGAGAACGTCGCCCAGATCGTGACGTTCTCGCAGTTGAAACCGAAGCTCGCCGTCCGCGACGTCGCGCGGGTGCTCTCGCTGCCGGTGTCGATCGGCGACCGGATCGCCAAGCTCATCCCGGACGGCGTCGACGTGACCTTCGAGCGTGCATTGAAGGAGTCGGCTCTCTTGAGAGAAGCCATCCAGTCGGACGAAGCGGTCGCAAAGGTCGTCCGGATCGCGGAGCGGCTGGAGGGACTCTCGCGGCACGCCGGGATGCACGCGGCGGGCGTCGTGATCGCGCCGCG
>DASWDK010000164.1:0-1642 GCA_036395335.1 Thermoanaerobaculia bacterium | reverse complement strand
CCCGAAGCAGGAGTACATCGCGGTCAAGGAGGCGAACATCCTCGGCATCCCCGTCGTCGCGGTGGTGGACACCAACTGCGACCCTGACGTGATCGACCACGTGATCCCGGGCAACGACGACGCCATCCGGGCGATCCGGCTCTTCGCATCCCGCGTCTCCGACGCGGTGCTGGAGGGCCTGCATGCCCACGAGGAGCGCGGGGCGGTGAGCGAAGCGGAGGCCGAGGAATCGCGGCCGCGCACACCCGAGCTCTCCACGACCGCCGTCGTGTCGGACGTCGCCTCGTAGCACGCGTGCGAGGCGCGAGGTTCTCAGTTCTAGGTTTCCGGTGACCGAACCTGGAACTTCGAACTCGGAGCTTCGCGCTTTACCTTAGGGGGACCATGGAAATTACGTCCAAAGCGGTGGCGGATCTGCGCGCCGAGACCGGCGTCGGCATGATGGATTGCAAGAAAGCACTGGTGGAAGCCGACGGCGACTTCGAGGAGGCCCGCAAGATCCTTCGCAAACGGGGTCTGGCGACCGCGGCGCGGAAGGCGGACCGGGCGACGTCGGAGGGACTCGTCGTGGCGCGCGTGACGCCCGGGGCGGCCGTGCTGGTCGAGGTCAACTGCGAGACGGACTTCGTCGCGCGGACGGCCGACTTCCGGGGCCTGGCCGAAGGCGTGTCCGATCTCGTCGCGGCGCACACGGCATTCGGAGAGACGCGATCCGGCGATCCGGCGGCTCTGTTGCAGCTACCCGCTCCCGCCAAGCCCTCCGAGACCGTGACCGAAGCCATCACGCACCTGATCGCCAAGCTCGGAGAGAACATCGGCATCCGGCGGTTCGCGCGGCTGTCGCCGCGGCCGGGCGAGCGGTTCGCGAGGTACGTCCACGGCAACGGGCGGATCGGCGTCCTGGTGGGTCTCCACGGCGGCGACGACACGCTCGGCAAGGACCTCGCGATGCACGTCGCGGCCTCCGACCCGCGTTTCGCCTCCCGTTCGGAAGTCACGCCCGAGATGCTCGCGACGGAACGGGAGATCGCCCGCGCGCAGGCGTCCGCCGCGGGCAAGCCCCCGCAAGTTGTCGAGCGCATCGCGGAAGGAAAGGTCGAAAAGTTCTACCAGGAGACGGTTCTGACGGAGCAGGCCTTCGTGAAAGATCCGGAAAAGACGGTGGGGCAGATCATCATCGAGCGGGGCGGCAAGGAGGCGCTGGATCTGCGTTTTGTCCGCTTCAAGTTGGGAGAGAACCTCGGCCGCTCCGACGCGCCGGCGAGCGACGAGCAGCCGAGCTGAGCGCGTGCACGAGGGAGGAGATGACGCCGCTTCTGACCCGCTCTCTTCTTCCGAAGACTCCCGCAGCACCACCGCGATGAGCGACGCTCCGATCTACAAGCGCATCCTCTTGAAGCTCTCGGGGGAAGCCCTGATGGGGGAGCAGAAGTTCGGCATCGCTCCCGATGTCGTGGCGCGTATGGCCGACGAGATCCGCGAAGTCCACCGTCTGGGAGTCGAGATCGCGGTCGTCGTCGGAGGCGGCAACATCATCCGCGGAGTCTCCGCGGCCGCGCAGGGCATCGACCGGGTCGCGGCGGACCACATGGGGCTGCTCTCGACCGTCATCAACGGCCTGGCACTGCAGGACGCTCTGGAA
>DASWDK010000163.1:0-2420 GCA_036395335.1 Thermoanaerobaculia bacterium | reverse complement strand
ACCTTTACGCCCGGAAGTGCTCCGTCGGAGACCAGCTTGAGCACCGTACGATCGTTGACGCTCAAGTACTCGGCGAGCTGCTTGATCGTCATCAGCCGATCTTCCATCTGGCTCCGGTGAGGCCTTTAAAAACGTTGACCTGCAAGTCTTTTTACGTAAAAATACCCTCTTTGTCAAGAAAGAGCATTAATCTACGCGAAAATGCATAGAACTACCTGGAAGTTCGAATAGAGTGGAACGCGAGAAGACGGGCAGGCCCGAAGCCGATCGGACGATGACGGTTGCCGAGGTGTCTGCTTACCTGTCGCTTTCGGCGAGCAGCGTCTATCGGCTCGCGAATGAGCTGCGGGCTCTCCGGGTCGGCGGGCGCTGGGCCTTTCGCGCGGGCGACGTCGAGCAGTGGCTCCTGAAGCGGCGAACAGGGGACGAGTCTCCGCTCGAACCTGTCGAGGAATTGGGTTCCAAGCTGAGACTTTTTTCTCACATGGATGAGAAGAACATCTTTCTCGACGTTCCCGACCCGGACGCCGGGGTCCTGATCGAGAACGCGATCGATCGAGCCGTGCTGACGCTGACCGAGACCCCGGAGCAGGCTGCGAAGGAGCGAATCCGAGTGTCGATCATGGAACGGGAAGGCCTCTGCAGCACGGCGCTCCATCCGGACGTCGCCTTTCCGCATCCGCGCGAGCCCGAAGAGTGCCCGATCGGTCGCGACCAGATCGTGATCGTGCGCGCCGCACAGCCGGTCGAGTTCCAGGAGATGCACGGATACCGACCCCGGATCGTCTTTCTGCTGTTGTCACGGACGGTCTCTCTGCAGCTTCTCTGGGAAGCACGGCTCAGCCATCTTCTGCACCGGGAAGGCTTCGTCCAGAAGATGCTCTCGGCGAAATCCCCGCGAGCTTTCTACGAGGTCTTTGCTCCCACGAACCAAAGACCGGAAGGCTCCCCTCTCCCTCACTGATCCGGTCGAGCGGCTGAGGACGGCCTTCGAGACGGCGACCGTCCTCGCGATCGAGCCGGGCACATACGGAGGGCTCCCTGAGCAGGATTGCCGACGAGCTCGCCGTGACCCGGAGCATGCGGAGAGGGGCTGTTCCGGCTGGAACGGATCGCCGAGCAGGCGAAGTGCTCCGTTTGCTCCTGGCGTCGCGACAAACAGAGAAGAGAGGTGGTCGGGATTGGCCGAGATCGAGAGGCGCGCGAGCCTTCACGTAATCAGGTGCTACACTCATTTCCGTGAAACGGAATTCGCCGCCGGTCGAGAGCCGGAACGTCACCCTGGCGCTCCCGCGCGCGCTACTTCGGAAGGTGAAGCTCCTCGCGGTCGAGCGGGATACGTCGATTTCCGGCCTGCTGACGGATTTCCTCGAGGAAATCGTGAAGAAGCAGGACGACTACGAAGGAGTTCGCCGCAAGGCGATGCGAGATCTGCGCCGACCTCCTGATCTCGCGACCGCCGGACGCGCCTCCTGGAAGCGCGACGACCTTCACCGCCGGAGTTGACCTGCGGTCGTGCTCGCGGAGCGAGAGTCCCCGCGCAGAGAGTTCGTTGACACGAACGTCCTCGTGTATGCGCACGACCTCTCTGCCGGTCGGAAAAGGGAGGCTGCTTCGGATCTGCTCGAACGCCTTTGGGACAATCGCCTCGGCTGCGTGAGTCTTCAGGTGCTCCAGGAGTTTTACGTGACGGTGACGGGGCGGACCCGGCGGCTTGTCTCGCCGGTCGAAGCCGCGCGGAGAATCGGCTGGTACGCCGAGTGGACCCTGCACGAACCCGGGCGGCAGGATCTCATCTCAGCGATTGCCCTGCACGTTTCTCTGACGATCTCGTTCTGGGACGCGATGATCCTGCAAAGTGCCAAACGACTCGGCTGCGGCATTCTCTGGACCGAGGACCTGACGCACGGGCAGAACTACGCGGGGGTTATCGTGCGCGATCCGTTCCGGTAGCGACGGCGGCTGTCCTCGCCGCGGAGCGCCAAATATGGTGTCTCCTCGAGCCCGAAATCCTCCGCAGAGGGGCACTCTAGAATGCCCCGGTGACGCGGCGTCCCGATCCGCTCGACTCCTTCCGGCCCGCGGTCCGCCGCTGGTTCCAGGCGTCCTTCGCGGCTCCCACCGCGGCGCAGGTGAAGGGATGGCCGCCGATCATCGAAGGGCGCTCGACGCTGCTGCTCGCCCCGACCGGCTCGGGCAAAACGCTCGCCGCGTTCCTCGCCGCGCTCGACCGGCTGATGTTCTCGCCCGAGCCGCCGAAGAAGGAGCGGTGTCGCGTCCTGTACGTCTCGCCGTTGAAGGCGCTCGCGGTGGATGTCGAGCGCAACCTGCGCGCACCGATCACGGGCATCGCCGCGGCGGCCGCGGGCGACGGGGGAGAGCACTTCCGGGTGCCGGCGCTCGCGATCCGGTCGGGCGAT